>JAYTGR010000517.1:0-12281 GCA_043733205.1 Chthonomonadaceae bacterium | reverse complement strand
GGTAAGGGCGTAGGTCAGCCCCGCCAGTCCGCTGCCGATCACGAGAAAGTCCACCTCGACACTCATGGGAAATGAATCAGCCTTTCAAGAGTTCACGTCCGCCCTGTGCCAGCAGCGTCGCGCTCAGTTCCGCTCCGATTTGCGCCGCCGCGGAGACATCTCCCTCGCGTTCGGCGCGCACCACCTTTGCGCCGTTCGGCGCAGCGATCAGTCCAACGATATGCAGCCGGTCGCCCTGGATTGTCGCCAGTGCGCCTGCCGGGATCGAGCATCCGCCTCCCAGTGCCGCCAGAAACGCCCTCTCCGCCGTCACGGCCGCTGCCGTCAAGGGATCGTGTACCGTATGCAGCAGCGCCACGGTTTTCCTGTCGCCGCAGCGTGTCTCCAGCGCCAGTGCGCCCTGTCCTGCCGCAGGCACGCAGACATCCGGCGTAAGCCGCTCTGTGATGCGGCTGCCAAGGCCCAGCCGATTCAGTCCGGCGACGGCCAGCAGGATCGCGTCGTACTCGCCGTCGTCCAGCCGCTTCATGCGCGTGTCCAGGTTACCGCGCAGCTCCTGCACGCGCAAATCAGGGCGCAGCGCCCGCAGCTGAGCCTGCCGCCGCAGGCTGCTCGTGCCGACGACCGCGTTCAGCGGCAGCAGTGCGAAGCTCAGACCGGTGCGGGCCAGCAGCGCGTCCAGAGGATCTTCGCGGGCAGGCACACAGGCGAGTTCCAGACCTTCCGGCAGTTCGGACGGCATGTCCTTCAGGCTGTGGACGCCCACATCGATGGACCCATCGAGCAGCGCCTGCTCGATCTCCTTGACGAACATACCTTTGGTTCCGACCTGTGCAAAAGGGACGCTGCGCTGCACGTCCCCCGTCGTCTGAATAATATGTGTTTCGATCTCCACATCGGGATTCGCCGCTCGCAGCTGCTCCACGACCATGCCAGTCTGTGTGCGTGCCAGCAGACTGCCACGCGTTCCGATCCGCAATCGCTTTCCCCCATCGCTCACTCAAATTCTCCTGTTCCGCAAAACGAGACTCCTGCGTGGCCGCGCTGGAAGCCTGGAGGTTCTATTTCTGACAAAAGCTTTATGCTGTACTTGATCTACGAACGAAGTATACCAGAAATTGCATTGCCCGGCCTTCTCCTAGCGGAGAGGAATGCCGAAGCCGGGCAGGAACTGTGCCTGCTGTTTCTCCTGCTCAGATCCTCTCCGAATCTTCCTGGGGGGCGACATGCAGGGTCTTTTCGCGCTGCACTTCCACGCTTCCAGGAGCCGCCCCGCGTGGTTTGCGGACATGTTTTTTCAGCGTGTAGTCGACGGGAACGAGCCCTGAGTGTTTCTGATTGCTGTGCAGGGCGGCAATCATCGCAGCGCGGTGCAGCACGGACTGCGGGACTTTCTCCGGCTCTCCTTTCGTCCGGATGACGACATGGGAGCCGGCCGAGGCGCGAACATGCAGCCACAGATCGTTCGGGGAGGCGACTCGCGTGGTGAGGAAGTCGTTGGCCGTCGCCGTTTCGCCGCAGTAGATTTCGTAGCCTTCGGGGGTCGTGTAGCGGCGTATCTTGTGCCCGTGAAAGTCGGGGCCGGCCAGCTGCAGACTGGGCGCGGAGCGCTCCTCGCGCAGCACGCCGTCCGCGATCAGCCGCTGCTGAAAGGCGAGCGCATCGGCCGCAGAAAAGCCGGGCAGCGTCCGCATCTGTTCGAAACGTGCGATGGATGCGTTCAGATCCTCGAAACGCTTCAGGAGTTTTATGTGCTGTGTCTGTGCCTGGACCTGGGCCTCCTTCGCTTTATGAGCCCGTCGAAAATACGCCTGGGCATTCTCCTGGGGATTTAGCTTCGGGTCGAGGCTGATCGCACGCTCCGTCTGTTCCGGAGAATAGAAGTTTTGCACGGTTGTTTGTTTGGCTCCCGGTTCGATCTTCCAGAGATGCGCCAGCAGCAGTTCGCCCTGCTGCCGATAGTCCTCCGCTCGTTCGCTCTCCTGCAGGGTGCGTGCCACATCGCCGCTCTGTTTGCCCAGTTTGGTGCGCTCACGCTCCAGACGGCTGTGCAGTTCATGAAGGGCGCTGTCCCGATCTGCTCTCTCCAGCTGCGTGCGATAGACTGTGTCGAGCAGTGCGTTCAAATTCCCGCCGCTCACAGCCTGTTCCACCGGCAGATGCTGCACCGGGATCGGGTAGGCGCCTCGGCTGAGTTCCTGCGATAACAGGCAGGGCAGGATCAGTCCATTCTGCACGGCCTGCACCGTGTCGCTCCAGGCCGCGAGGAGCGCCGCATTCTGTGCAGCACCGGAACGCAGTGTGCGAAAGGCGATCTCCTGGGCCAGAAAGGGCGACATGCCTGCAATGCTTTCCAGCAGGCTGTGTGCCAGCGTTTCCTGCGTCAGGCCTTCCAGAGGCAGGGCACCGAGCAGCGCCGCAGCTGCGTCCGGTGATCGAATGGGGTCGATTTTGCCTGCCTGATCGGGCGGGGGCAGATAGGGCTTGCCGGGAAGCGTTTCACGGAAGCGGTTGATGCGGTGCGAGATGCGTTTGGCGGCTTCGAGGACGATCCCACGCTCGCTGACCAGGATCAGGTTGCTATGTTTGCCCATCAGTTCGGCGACCAGAGTGGCTGTTGTGAGGGAGCCGTCCTCCGCAATAGTTTGAACTTCAATCTCGAAAATCCGGTCGAATTCGCGCTGCCGCACCTCCACGATCCGGCCGCTTTCGAGATACCGCCGCAGCGCGATGCAGAACGCCGAGGGAGTCGGAGAGTTGAGTCTGCGCTCCGTTGTCAGATGAACGCGGGCGAATCGCGCGTCGGAGGAGAGCAGGAGCGTCAGACTTCGGCCCTGGCTGCGGATAGCCAGCAGCAGCTCCATGGGCTCCGGCTGACGGATGTCCTGAATCTGACCGCCGATCAGAAGCGGGCGCAGTTCGGCGGCCACGGCAGCGAGCGTGAGGCTGTCGAACGGCACACGGAGCGGAAGTGAACCTTTTTGAGTGGACATGCCTCATTATACCGTAGGAGGAGCCGGCCGGGCCATCGCCCCGTGCTCCTGCGCCGCACGGTTTCAGGCTCTCAAGTTCAGGCTGCAGACGCAGCACAAAGCAGAGTATCAAAGGCAGATGCATCATAACACACGACTGGATGAAACTGTTTCCGTCGTTCAACGTCTAATACTGTAGACAGACACCCTGATGGCTCTGCGGCTTCGGATCCGGTTGCGTCTCATCCTGCGTCTGTGCTATAATGGGCCAGTTTTTCGACTGCCCTGAAAGAGCATGCGAGAGGGTCTCCGCAGATGCCCCCTCACGCAGGAGGTTTGTATCGTGCCGAAAATAGATACGTCGGATTTCAAGAACGGGGTCTCGATCCTGCTTGATACCGAAATATTCACGATTGTCTGGTTCCAGCACCATAAACCTGGCAAGGGTGGGGCCGTAATGCGCACCAAACTGAAAAACCTTCGCACGGGCGGAGTGATGGAAAAGACCTTCAACGCTGGGGAAAAGGTCGAACAGGCGATACTGGACCGCCACGCGATGCAGTTTTTATACCATCAGGACGGAGAGTATTTCCTGATGGATCCGACGACCTTCGATCAGGTGGGCGTTCCCGCTTCTACCTTTGGAGACACCATCAAATATCTCAAAGATGGCATGGAAGTCCAGGTCGTCGAATACAACGAGAAGATTCTCGGCGCGGAATTACCGTTTTTCGTGGAACTTGAAGTCGTAGATACGGATCCGGGTGTGAAGGGCGATACCGCTTCCGGCGGCTCCAAGCCCGCTAAACTCGAAACCGGTGCCATGATCAATGTTCCCTTCTTCGTCAACATCGGGGACAAAGTGAAAGTAGACACTCGATCCGATGGATATCTGGAGCGCGTGAAGTAGACTCTTTGCGAATTGCCCCCGTTCTTTCCCACGGCCTGGCTTGCAGGGCAGTCTCCTTCCGCCGCAATTAAGAATGGGGTATGACAGTGCGAATCAACCGTCCGAAGGCGGATTTTGACTCCAGCAGTTTTCTCAGCGACCGGGTCGTGGACATCCTCACCAAGGTGTTTCAAGCCTCGCTTATACCGACGGTTTTGCTGACCGCATGGCTGATGTGGGGCCTCTTTTCCGGCCGGCTTGCGGATGTGGCCAGCATGTCCTCTGCGGATCACGCAACGGCGTTGAAAACCATCACGACCCTGTCGCTGTGGCTGAATGTCAGTCTTGTTGTGACCGTCGTCAGCGCCGGTTTGATCTATTTGGAACTGGAAGCGATTGGTGTGATCTACCTGTTGGCCGCCGCCTTCTTGGAGTTTGGCCTGAAGTTCATCATTGGCGCCTTACTTAGCGGAGAAACGGCGCGCCTCATGGCTGGGGATGCATCGAAAGCCTCGCTGCGGGAGATCCATACGATGGCCTACATCATCGGGGTTCCCGGCATACTTCTGGCTGTAAAAACGCTGTTAGGCAAGATCTTCAACAGCAGGCATCGCGATCTCGCCAATCTCAGTTTCGGTAAGGGCGCCTCCCGAACCGAGCGCAAAGCGCCGCTGATCGGAGCCCTCGCGAAATGCTGGGAACTGCCGTTCTGCCGCGAAGGAATTCGTGTCCGATGTCCGATTTTCCATGCCAAAACCAAGTGCTGGAAAGAGCGCGTCGGCTGTATGTGCGAAGAGAACATCATTCTGCTTGCCATGGGCGGCAGCGGCCCTGACGATCCTGAAAAGACGCAGACGCTGAACAAACAGTCGGGCTTTATCCCGATTGGGGATCTCCTCAGCAAAAATGCAGAAGAGCAGAAGGCCGCCATTCCGACGCGAATCGGGCCGCGCGGAGTACGTATTCCGACCAATCCGCACTTGACGGCCACTCAGAAGCGCCTGCGCTGCCATAACTGTATAATCTTCAATGAGCATCAGCGTCAGAAATTCCAGTTTCTGTCGGCTCCCGTGACGCTGGCCGTACCGCTGCTCGTCGTCCTGCAGTTCAGCAATCTGCGTCAGCTGATCGATGTCATACTGGGGATCCTGGATAAGCTGGTTGGGCAGGTCTCCTTCCACGCCGCCGACAGTTCGGCGCTGAGCAAAGAGATCAGCGGTAACCTGGGGATCGAAGTCATCTTCATCATCTGTCTCACACTGGTGCTGATGACGTGGGCACAGCGCCTGCTCGAATACACGATGTTCAAAATCAAAATCTGAAAGGCGCGAACACGAAGCCGATCTCTGTCTGCTCGCCAAAAAGCGGACGGTGAGCGGTGTTTGCGGCGAGTAATATGGATGTCTCCGAATTGGAGCGTCTGATCGCGCTTATGCAGAATGCAAGCATCAGCGAATTGACCCTCCGCGAAGGGGACTCGAGAGTCACCCTTCGCAAACGCCGGGCAGTCGAAGCGACCGCTCTGGTGGCTTACTGCGATCCGGACGGCGAGTATCTGACGGAAGTCGAGGTCTCGGAACCTGCCGCTCCTCCCCCTCCGGAGGACATCACGGTGATCGCTCCCCTCGTCGGAGTCTTTCGCCACATCAAGCCGATGGTGGGTCTGGGTGCGAAGGTCAAAGAAGGCCAGAAGATTGGGACGATCCAGGCAGTCAAACTGCTGACGGATCTGACCTCGCCGACGGACGGCGTCGTCGTGGATGTGTTCATCGAAGACGGTCATCCGGTCGAATACGGACATACCCTCTTCACGATCAGGCCGGCCACAGAGTAAGGCCGGAAGGGGATTACCGTGAACATTCCTGCTGTTAGACAGGGTCGAGCCCGCCAGGGTTTCTCGCTCATCGAGATCCTCGTCGTGATGGTGATCATCGTCATTCTCAGTGCGGTCACCTACAGCGTACTGTTCGGGCACAGCAAGAACGCTCCGCCCGGCAAAGGCCACAATCCGATGGAAAGGGCGCACGATACCGAGTGCATCAACAACGTGCATCAGGTTCACCTGGCGATCCTTGCGGCGCAGGCTGGTGAGACGGACGGCAAAAACCCTGCCTCTCTTGAAGAGCTGAAACTGCCGAAAGAGATGCTCTCGTGTCCGATGGGGCATGTGCCTTATGTCTACGATCCGGTGACCGGTCAGGTACACTGTCCCTATCCCGGCCATGAGAACTTCCAATAGAATCATGGGATGCTGTCCCTCGCTGCGCGATCAGGGGACGCAGTCCCTCGATTCGCGCTTCTGCTGCCATTAGATGGAACGATGAATGTTCAATAAGATTCTGATCGCCAACCGCGGCGAAATCGCTGTCCGTATTATTCGTGCCTGCAAAGAACTCCGCATCAAGACCGTTGTCGTCCACTCCACCGCCGATGCCGACTCGCTGGCCGTGCAGTGGGCGGACGAAGCGGTCTGTATCGGGCCTCCGCCTCCCCGTGACAGTTACCTTCATGCGCCCAACATCATCAGCGCCGCTGAGATCACCGGAGCCGATGCCATTCATCCCGGAATCGGTTTTCTCTCCGAACGCGCCAGTTTCGCAATGGCGGTCGAAGCCTGCGGCCTGAAGTTTATCGGCCCCTCCTCCGCCTCGATGGATAAGATGGGCGATAAGGCGATGGCACGCGAGACCATGCGTGCCGCCCGTGTGCCCGTAGTGCCCGGAACCGCCTCGGTCACAAGTCCCCAGGAGGCGCTGCAGTTCGCGCAGAAGACCGGCTACCCGCTGCTGATCAAGGCTGCTCATGGCGGTGGCGGGCGCGGTATTCGGCTCGTTCAAAACGATGAGGAGCTGCCGAGGCAGCTGGACATGGCCCGCGCGGAAGCGGCCTCATCCTTCGGCAACCCAGACGTCTATATCGAAAAATTCGTCGAAGAGCCCCGGCATATCGAGGTGCAGATCCTTGCGGACGAACATGGCCATGTGATCCACCTGGGCGAGCGCGACTGCTCCGTGCAGAATCTGCGCCATCAGAAGCTTCTGGAAGAGGCCCCTGCCGTGATCCTGACGGCTGCGCAGCGGCGTGGAATCGGTGAAGCGGCCGTGCGGGCGGCGCAGGCCGTCGGATATTCCAACGCCGGCACTGTGGAGTTTCTGGTCGACAAACGCGGCGACTACTATTTTCTGGAGATGAACAAGCGCCTGCAGGTAGAGCACTGCATCACCGAAGTCGTCACCGGAATCGATCTCGTGAAGATGCAGATCCTGGTGGCCGCCGGAGAAAAACTTCCGTTCAGTCAGAAGGAAGTGCGCTGGGAAGGGCATGCGATCGAATGCCGCATCAATGCCGAAGACCCCGACCGTAACTTCGCCCCCAGCGCCGGACGTATCGATAAGGTCATCCTGCCGGGCGGCTTCGGGGTGCGGGTGGATACTCATATCTATCCCGGATACGAAGTTCCCTCCTACTACGATTCCCTGCTGGCTAAGATCATCACCTGGGACAAGACGCGGGCCGGAGCCATTGCGCGCATGCAGCGCGCGCTGACGGAGATGGAGGTGACCGGCATCAAAACCAACATCGCATTCCAGCGCCGAATCCTCGCCAACGCCTTCTACCGACGCGGCGATATCACCACCGACTTCATCCAGCGCCGGATCCTGAATGGCGATACCGGAGAAGATCCCCGAACGGCATAGCCAATGCAGTCTGCGGTATAAGTGGAACAATGGATGGGCGCAGTCTGCGGCTTAAAGAACGCAGCGCGCTGTACAAGCGACAGAACGCATCGAAGGAGAGCAGAGAATATGAGATCGACGAAATGGGCGGCCCTGCTGGGCATGCTGGCGCTGGGCGTACTGTGTGGCACGACGCCGTCTGTAGTGCAAGCTCAGGGCAAAACCGCGCATACGACCAATGCGTCTAAAGGCTTCTATCTTAAAGACGGTGACCGCGTGGTGTTCTACGGCGACAGCATCACCGAACAGAAGCTCTACACCACTTACATCGAGTCCTATTGTGTGAGCCGGTTTCCGAAAAAGCATTTCACCTTCGTCCATTCCGGCTGGGGCGGGGACCGAGTGGGGGGCGGGGGCGGCGGGCCGATCGACCTGCGTCTCGACCGCGACGTCTTCGTCTATAAGCCGACGGTAGTCACGATCTGCCTCGGCATGAACGACGGCAGTTACCGCGCCTTCGATCAGGGTATTTTCGATACCTACGTCAAAGGCTATCGCCATATTCTCGACAGACTGACCAAAGAACAGCCGGGGGTACGCATCACGCTGCTGACCGCTTCCGCGTATGACGATTTTACTCGGCCAGCAGGGTTTCCGGGCGGGTATAACGCCACTCTGATTGCTTACGGCAAGGCGGTGGCGGACCTTGCTAAAGAGTACAAGGCGACTCTTGCCGACACCAACGCCCCGCTCGTGGCAGCCCTCACGAAGGCACACGATATGGATGCGGATCTCTCGACCCATGTGATCGGAGACCGCGTACATCCTGGACCAGGCGGTCATGTCGTCATGGCTGCGGCTGTTCTGAAAGCCTGGAATGCGCCGGATACCGTCGCCGACATCGCGATCGACGGCAAAAGCGGCAAAGTCGTGAAGAGTCTCGGGAGCACCATCAGCGGACTGAGCGTTACCCCACAGCGGATCGCATTCACGCATACCGACGGAGCGCTGCCCTGGCCCATCGATCGGGATCCGGTCAACAACAAAGATACGATCCTTATGCTCGCGACTACCGACATCGAGCAGACGCTCAATCGGTATCAGCTCAAATTGACGCGTCTGCCCGCGGCAAATTATGCCCTGACCGTTGACGGCAAGGATATCGGAACCGTTTCACGCGCGGCGCTGGAGGGCGGGATCGATCTGGCCGCGAATCCCGCTCTAGGACCGAATCAGCAGGCGAATGCACTGCTCACGCTGATCCGGCGGCACAACGACCTGCATAACCAGAAGTGGCGCAGCGTGCAGGTGCCGAACTCCTCGGGCGGTAAGACAATCACCCCGGACATTCAGACGAAGATGAACGACCTCGACCAGCAGGAAGCGGACGTTTTGAAGAGCCTGCCCGAGGCCGACATGCCGAAGGCGCATACGGTCGTTCTGACGCCTGTCATTTGATTTTGTGCCGGAAGAGAGCACCGGGTATTCGAATTCGTGAATACCCGGTGCGTTCTGTTTCGTCTGTGACTTGACGGCTAAAAACATGCTTTCTGCTCTTGATAAAAGAAATTCGTTTGTGTAAACTTTCTGCTATGCCGAATAATAAGGATAAAAAAACGAGATCGGCTCTGGATATGCCGCAAAGGCCCGAAGATTCGGCTCAGGATACCGGCAGTTTTCCGCATGAACCTGAGCCGCCGTTAGGGCATGCCCTTTTCCGCGTCATGCGTGCTCTGGTGTTCGACGACAGGCCAGTTCCTGAACTCGATGCGCTGCCGCTCGCTCAGCTCCGGCTGCTGATGTCGGTCTACTACAGCCCGAAATCGACCATGAAAGATTTCAGCGAACGGCTCAATGTCTCTCAATCGACCGTTACCCAGCTCGCAGAGCGTCTCGTGAAGCGCGGTTTTGTCGTTCGGCTGTTGGATGCCAGCGATCGCCGCGTTATACGCCTGCATACCAGTGTACAGGGGCAGAGTCTTGTCGGACAGGCAGATTCTACCCGCAAGGCGACTCTGCGGAAAGTCTGGTTCTCGCTTGCGCCTTCCGAACAGGAAAATCTCAAGCAGGCGCTCACGCTGCTGGGAGAATGGGGCGAGAAAATTAGGGCGGAGGAGGGACGGCCCGTGCCTCCATTACCCAAATCCGTTCTGGGACAGCACGATCTCCGGCAGACCAGCGAAGATCCGCAGACCAAGCCGGTCGACCTCATGACCCGGCGGGTACGCGGCCGCTGATAACGAGATCGATTCCTGTCCTGCCGTCTCTGGATCGAAGAGAGACGCGGTGAATCTAAACGCTTTGCACACCGCTTCGATGCCGAAAGGAACGAACTTTATGATACGACCGCTCTGCCGATGTGCCTTCACGCTTCTTCCGATGGTGACACTCGGTCTGGTCGGAGGCGTGACCGGAGCGCAGCAAGCGACGACGGCTGTGCCGCTGCAAAAAGATCCGCAGCCGATGCCAGTCCCAGGACCACAGACGCCATCTCCGCAGAATCATGTGCTCCCAGCACAGAGTCAGGCCCCGCAGACGCCCGCTTCGGCAGCGGATCTCAATCCTGCCGCACAGCGGTATGGACTGCCCCGCAACCCGACAATCGGCGGCCCGGTGGATACAGATCTGGGCAAAGCGCTCACCCTGGACAGAGCGATACGCATCGGACTGGCACGTCAGGACACTATCGCGATCGCACAGACCCAGATCGACGCGGCGAACGCCCGGGTAACACAGGCACGTTCGCTCTACTATCCGCAGGTGACACCTACTTTCCAGTATCAGTCCAGCCTCACACCGGGCGTTCGGTTCAATCAGACCACCGGTCTCTCGTCCGGCGGCAGTTTTAATTCCGATCAGCAGACAGATCTCATTGCGGCCAGACAGCTCCTGTACGACAGCGGGAAGCGGGAGGCCAATGTCGGTTTCGCCCGGCGGAGCGCATTCGGTTCCGAATACGGGCTGGCCAATCAGCGGCAGTCCGTCGTTCTCGTCGTGACACAGGACTACTATAACCTGCTTCGGGACCGAGAACTGGTAAAAGAAGAGCAGAACAGTGCGGAGCGCGCCAGGATTACGCGGGATGTCATTCAGGCTCAGGCCGATGTCGGCGCCGCCGCCAAATCCGATGTGCTTCAGGCTGAAGCGGACTATGCAAATGCGCGGGTGCGCGTTTTCGTGGCGCAGGCCAACTACGGCGTAGACCAGGCGGCCCTCAAAAACGCGATGGGAATCGTTACCGCACAGGCTGTCACTCTCCCCGATACCACGGTTCCAACACCTGCCACCGCGCCGGATCCGGTCGGGCTCGAACCTTATGTCCGGCAGGCCTACGCCAACCGACTGGATACGAAGCAGCAGCAGGAACAGATCAATGCCCAGGGCTACAATGTCCGTATCGCGAAGATCAATGCCGGACTGTCTGTAGACGCCCAGCTCACGGAAGGATATGCGTTCGATCCGAATGCGGGCGAACAGCACTCCTTTGTGGTCTCCCTGTCTTACCCGCTTTTCGATGGCGGAAATACGCGCGCCGCTGTGCGGGAGAGCAGGGCGGGCCTGGAAGCGGACCGGCGGACACTCGACCAGCTCGAACAGAACATTCGCTTTGAGGTGGAACAGGGCTTTGTGAACCGCGAACAGGCTCGGCAGCGCATCGGCGCTGCGCAGCTCGCGGTGTCGGCAGCCCAGCAGAACTACGATGTTGCCATCGAGAAGCAGAGAAACCAACTGGTCAACATTCCGGAAGTCACCCTGGCGGAGAACAATCTCGTCATTGCGAAGGTCGCGCTCGTCCAGGCGATCTACGATTTTTATGTTGCCGACGCCCAGCTGAAACGCGCTACGGGCGTCAACGATCCTGTGTTTCTGCCGAAAGTACCCGGCGCCAGACCTCCCATTCTTCAGCCTCGCTGACAGACTGTCGGACGGATCGAACGCTGCATTGCCTCTATCATGGAAGGAGTATTGTCATATGAACTGGAAAACAGCCGCATCTCTGGCCGGTCTGGCAGGCGTTTGCGGGCTCGTCGGCGCCTCCACTGCGAGCGCCCAGGGAACACCTGGAGCGGCGGGAGCGCCGCGCTCAAGGGGACAGAACGCACCGGGCGGACTAGGCGGACCGGGCGGACCGGGCGGGATGGCTCAGATGCCGCCTGAGATGCTGGCGAAAATGAAGGCCTGGCAGAAGTGGAACGACGCTCATAAGCCGATCGGCGACCTGCAGACGCTCTTACGCAAGGTATCGCGGCTGGACCAGGAGTCCGGGGCCGAACTGACCAAGCCGCAGGCAGTCAAGATGCTCGCGATCATGAAACCCTGGCGCACCAAAACCGAGATGACCAACGACCAGGCCAATGGGGTCATGAAGGCTGTCACGACTGTGCTGACACCAACTCAGGTGGCTAAATTGGCGACGATGCAGGGGCGGCGTGGCGGCGGCGTGGGCGGCTCCCCCGGTGGCGGCGGTCCAGGAAGGCCTGGCGGCGGCGCAGACCCGGCCAGGGCGTCTGGCCCTCCTGGCACTGCACCCGGCGGCGCTGGCGGCGGACGGCCCGGTATGGCAGGGGGCGCAGCCGGTGGACGTATGGGAGGAGGCATGGACAGTGGAGGACGCATGGGCGGCGGCGGACGACCGGGCATGACAGGAGGGCCAGGTGGGTTTAAGATACCGGATCCTCCCAAAACCGGGTACAATCCGTTGAATCCTGCGACACTGCCGTTCGAACAGCAGCGCCCCCGCGC
>JAYTGR010000516.1:0-4725 GCA_043733205.1 Chthonomonadaceae bacterium | reverse complement strand
CCACCCGCCTGAAGAGCCGCCTCGGGACGCACGATCAGAGCAAACTGGACGAGTACTTCTCCAGTGTCCGTGAGATCGAGCACCGGCTGGAATGGGCGGAGAAGTCGAACGCCGCTTCGAAGATCAGCGCGAACGACCGTCCGACCGGCGTTCCCTCGGATTTCGGCGAGCACATCCGCCTGCTGGGCGATATGATGGTGCTGGCGTTCCAGGCCGACCTGACCCGTATCTGCACCTTCATGGTCTGCAACGACGGCAACAACCGCAGCTACAAAGAGATCGGCGTGCCCGAAGGGCATCACGACTGTTCGCACCACGGCAACAACCCGGAAAAGCTGGCCAAAGTGCAGCAGATCAACACCTTCCACACCACGCAGTTGGCCTACATCCTCGAGAAGATGCAGTCGATCAAAGAGCCGGAAGGCACGATGCTCGACAACACCATGTTCGTCTATGGCGCGGGCATCAGCGACGGCGACCGCCACAACCATGACGACCTGCCGATCCTGCTGGCGGGCCGGGGCGCGGGCACGATCAAAGCGGGCCATCACAAGTCCTACACCGACGGCACTCCGATGACCAACCTGTTCCTCGCAATGCTCGACCGTATGGGCGTCCCCGCCGAAAAGATCGGTGACAGCACGGGCCGCCTCGACATGCTCTTCTGAAGCGTACCTAACCCCCCGCCCCCCTTCCCGGTGAGCGCAGCAAACGAAGTCGGGAAGGGAGGTGCCTCAACAAGGGATCAGTTTGTTTCTGCCGCGCATTTCTGTTCCAATTGGCAGTAAAAAGTCCGATCACCGGAGTGATCGGACTGATTTCTTTTGTTCCTTTGCGGAGAAGGTACCCCCGGCAAGGCTCGAACTTGCGGCCATTCGCTTAGAAGGCGAATGCTCTATCCACTGAGCTACGAGGGCAGGTAAAGCGGGAGACGAGATTCGGACTCGCGACTTCCAACTTGGAAGGATGGCACTCTACCACTGAGTTACTCCCGCACGACACCTCTTATTGTATCATGGCTTTCCTGCTGTCGTCAAGAGCCACCCACAATTTTCCCGCAAGCGCCTCTCCTCAACAAGGAGTTATTCAAGGTTTGACGGCGATGCAGAGGATCGAGACGCCGAAGGGGAAGTTGAGGCGGCGGGCGAAGGCGTTTTCTACGTCCAGGAATCCGGTGAGAGCGGCGTTGATAGGAGCGGGGACGAGAGGCATTGCGGCCTGCGGCGGATCGTGCGGGGGTTTGCGGGCATTGAGCCGACGCTGCAGCGCCACGATCGGATAGAGTGCGGTCATGGTGTGGGAGAGCTTTTCGATCTTAAAACCGGCGGCCTCGAAACGCTCGCGCACTTCGCGGACCTGGTAGCGCCGAAAGTGCATCAGCGCGACATCGTGTTCGCTCCAGAGATGGGGATAGGCAGGAATGGTCGCGAAAACGCGCCCTCCGGGTTTGAGCACCCGGAAGAACTCCCGCATCGCCGCGCAGTCGTCCGGCAGATGTTCCAGCACATCCATCGTGACGATCGCATCGAAACCCTCTGCGGCGAAAGGCAGTTTCATCGCGTCAGCGCCGACGAGATGGTTCAGACCGCGCCGGCGGGAAAACTGGAGGGCGGTTTGCGAGAAATCGGCGGAGACCACCCGTCCCCACTTTGTGAGACGGCCGGACATGGCGCCGGTGCCGCAGCCTACGTCGAGAAAATTCAGCGGAGCGGAGGGATCCTGGGTGCCGGGCGCACCATAGCGGGCACGGAGCAGGGCTTCGACCAGACGATGCCGACCGACGAACCACCAGTACGAGTCTTCGAGGCGATACATGCGCTCATATTCGGGTTCGTTCATTGAGTGCCGACACCCGCAGAGGCGGTGTCAGGTTCATAGCGCGTCATCCGAATGCGGAACAGGGTTTTGAACATACGCACGGCATCGCGCAGGAATCGCACTTTCGATCCTTCCATGTGCGCCCACCGCACGGGCACTTCCGCGACACGCATTCCGAAGAATCGAATGGCCAGATAAAGAACCTCGACATCGAAGGCAAAATGGTCTACCTGACAGCGGCGAAAAATGGACTGCGCCGCAGTCTGGGTAAACAGCTTGAAGCCGCACTGCGTGTCGTGGATGCCGGGGACGGCGATGGCCCGCACCAGCCAGTTAAAGCATTTTCCGCCGAACTCGCGGAACGCCGACTGCCGTTTGGTCAGCTGCGATCCCTCTACGTCGCGTGAGCCGATGGCGATATCGTACCCTTGGTCGAGTTTCGCGAGCAGTTTTTCGACCTCTTCGATGGGGGTGGACAGATCCGCATCGCAAAACAGAATGCGTTCCCCACGTGCCTGCAGGACGCCATAGCGCACCGCGTAGCCTTTGCCGCGATTGGCCTGATAAGAGAGCAGACGAACCTGCGGGCGGCATGCCGCAATCGTGTTGACGAGATGCGCCGTATCGTCTTTGCTGCCGTCGTCCACCACCAGGATCTCGAAGGGGTAACGCATCGAATCGAAATAGGCCAGCATCCGTTTCAGAGACGCGCCCAGGCGTTTCTCTTCGTCATAAGCGGGCACGACGATAGAGAGACGCGGGCATTCGTCGCCGAACTCTTCCCCGGAGGGAAGGTCAAAGCACGGATCGCCTTCAAGTAGGGGTTCAAGGCTCAAAGACAGGTTCTCCTGAATGCGCCATAGAGAGTACGACGCCAGCTGCTTCCCGGAGAGATGACCCTGGGGCGGGCGCAACGAGTGAGAGGGAAAGCGGTATAAAACGAGCGCTTTCACACGTATTATATCGTTTTTTGAGATGCATTGTCAAGCGGATCCCTGGCTCTCCCAGCCTGCGAACGTCACCACATCGTGTTCCCGACTTCCGGCAGACCGCGTCCGGCGCGGTCGCTGGCGGTCAGGCTGAACTCGTAGGGTTCGGCGCCGCGCACCCATTTGAGGAGCAGGGCATTGCCTCCGGCGCGCAGTGTCACATCCTGCGCCCACGGGCCGTCCCCGAGCACAGGGCGGAAGGTCTCCCGATGGAAGCGGCGCAGAACCAGACTGCCGTTGAGCCAGACTTTGACGCCGCTGTTGGTGTTGGCGACGAGACGAATATCGCGCGCTGTCGGGCTCTGCAGCAGCGTCTGGCCGTAGCAGACGCCAGGCCCGCCCCGAAACAGCGGCTCCAGGTCGAGGGTCGGCTCCAGGAAAGAGTGCCGCTCCCAGCGCGCCTGCTGGGAGCTGCGGGCTACATAGGCTTCGCTCAGGCCCGGGCGCTCTTCCGGCCCAAACGCCCGGTCGAAGCCTTCGCCATCGAAATTCGCGAACGCACCGACGGTCCACCAGCAGGACGCTCCCATCAGCTGGAAGTCGATCTCGGTCGGGATCCCGCCATCGTCCGGAGCCAGCCGCAGTGAAATGGTATTGGCGATATCGATTCGCGCTCCTTCGTTCGGCACGGCGAGCGTGAACTCCAGCCGCAGAATTCCGGTGTGCGCCGCAACGTACTGGCGCTGGCCCAGTCCGGGCGGAGCCAGCACCTGCCAGCCGGACGGCGCCAGCAGCGCGATTCGGCCGCTGAACGCCTCTCCCCGATTGAAGATGGCAAAGGAGAGCAGCTTGGAAGTATTGTAGGCGACAGCAGGAGCGTCTCCGGTATCCAGAACGACTTCGAAGTCTCCGCTCTGTCCTATCAGAGCATTGGGCGGTATGACGAGCAGCGGTTTGACCAGCGAGGTATCCGTCCAGGCGATGGCGCTGACAGGATCGGGAGCGATCTGCGGCGGTACGGTTTCCATTTCCGAACGCGCGGACGGCCCTTCCTTACCAGCGCTCGCATCGAGGGAGATTCCCGAGCCCTCCTCTCCGACTGCGGCGGACATCGGAGTGAGTTCGACGGCGGCGACGGACTGCGGCGTTACGAAACCGGGCAGCGAGGGCGCTGGAGCGGCGACCGAGGGCTGAAAGACCGGTGCCTGCGGGGTAAAGCCCGGAAGTTCGCCGGAGAGCGGCGGCAGTGCTGCAGATGACGGGACAGCCCCTGAGAGCGGAGCGTTTCCCGAGGCTTCCTCCCCACCCTGCGCCGCAGAGATTTCCGGTTCGGGAAGCGGAAGAAGCTCTGCAGTCGTGTCGGGCGCGATGGGCGCGATACGGACTGCGCCGGCAGGCGGCATCGGGTCGAACCCCGATGGGAAGGCAGGCAGCGCGCCTGACTCGCTCACGATGGCGATGTCAGGGCAGCGGGCCGCAACGATCTCTTTGCCGATCGCCACCGTCCGGCTGGCGGCTTCGTGCAGCGTGCGGGGGGCGTCGAAATCGCGCAGGCCGTTTCCAGGGATTATGACATCGCCGACAGGCCGCAGCCAGTCGTCGGGCAGGCCGATGCTGCCGTCGCGGATCCCCAGGATCGCGCCCAGCGCGCCCCCGACCGCCTCGGCATCGTAGCCGCAGTTGCAGGCCGCGCAGAGGGCCGCGCCGAAGTCACGCATCCCATAGAGCAGGCCGATGGTGAAGAAGCCGATGTTCTGGGGAGCGTCGGTGTAGTTCTTATGCCCGACCTCGTGCTGGACGCTCTCCCGCGCTTCCAGCCACGACGCCCCCCGCCCTGCCGCCGCCAGCGCGGTCTTCACGGCGCGCGCGGTCCGGCAGGTGCGGGGTATCATGGCGAGCCCGATGGTCAGGAGGGTAAACGAGTCGCTGAGGAAAAACGCGGCGCTTCCGACCGCCGCCACGAACATCGCGGCCCAGA
>JAYTGR010000515.1:0-4733 GCA_043733205.1 Chthonomonadaceae bacterium | reverse complement strand
TCACCCTCAAACAGGGTATCCCGACCGAAGAGGCCAAGAAACTCGCCAAGCGCATCAAAGAGAGCGGCATCAAAGTGCAGACGCAGATCCAGGGCGACGAACTCCGCGTCACCGGCAAGGACAAGGATGCTCTGCAGGCCGTTCAGGGCCTCATCGCCAAGATGGAGGATCTCCCCTACGACGTCGCCTACGCCAACTACCGATAACGCCGGGTCGGAGTGCGGTCAGTCGAGCATCTCGACGCGATAGCCTTTGGCGTTCAGGCCCGCCTTGATTGCGGCGATATGCTCGGCGTCCCGGACTTCGAGCAGCAGTTCTACCCCCGTATAGCCGAGGGAAATCGACGGGCTGATGCGGTTGTGAACGACGGAGATGACATTCCCCTTCAGTTCGGCGATCCCTTCGAGCAGCACGACCAGGCCGCCGGGCCGGTCGGGAACGGCGCTGAAAAAGTGCATATACCGCTCCGCGTGGATCATCTCGCGTTCGATCATCGAGGCGAGGAAGTGAGCGTCCACATTGCCGCCTGAGATCGTCACGACCGTCGGCCCGTCCAGCAGTTTGACCCTGCTGGCCAGCAGCGCCGAAATGGCGGCGGCTCCTGCCGGCTCCACGACCGTCTTGGCACGTTCCAGCAGCAGCAGCATCGCACGCGCGATCTCCTGATCCTCCACGGTCACCATATCGTCCGCATATTTTTGAATGTATTCGAACGTGCGCTCGCTCGGCGATTTGATGGCGATGCCGTCGGCGATGGTATGGACCTGCTGGTGCGGCAGCAGGTGACCAGCCCGCCAGGAGTTGACTGCGTTCGGTGCGCCCGCCGCCTGAACGCCGATAATCCGCACATTCGGCCGATGCGCCCGCAAGGCAGTCGCCACCCCGCTGAACAGACCGCCGCCTCCCACGCAGATCAGCACGTTCGCCACATCCGGCACGTCTTCCAGTATCTCCAGACCCAGCGTGCCCTGCCCCGTGATGATGCCGTCGTCGTCGAATGCCGAGACAAAAACACTGCCATGTTCGGCGGCGAACGCCTTCGCCGCCGAGACCGCTTCGTCGAAGTTGCTGCCCTCCAGCACTGCCTCCGCTCCGTAGCGGCGGGTGGCCTGTATCTTGGCGATACTGGCGAACTCCGGCATGAAGACGGTCGCGCGAATGCCCTGCAGCCGGGCCGCCAGCGCGATTCCCTGCGCGTGATTGCCCGCCGAAGCCGCTGCGACGCCAGCGGCTTTCTCCGCCTCCGTAAACGTGCTGAGACGGTGATACGCGCCGCGTATCTTAAAAGAGCCCGTGCGCTGGAGGTTCTCCATTTTCAGATGCAGGCTGCCCGGGTCGATGGTGCAGCGCTCCGCGAGGCTGTGAGACCGGAACATCGGGGTGTGGTGAACGACCGCGCGAACAGCAGGCCATGCGGCCTCGATATCAGCGACAGAGATCATACGAATTTCACTTTCTGAGGAAGGACGCAGCCAGCCGCCGAAGCTTTCCGCCTTGACTTTCTGTCTGCCGTCCGGTATCCTGAAACATATTGCAGGGCATGGGAGAGAGAACGATTTTGGCAGGACAGACGCCGCGGGAGCGACAGGAACAGTGGGAGATCGAGAGTCTGGCCGAGTGGGCCGCGCGCGCAGCGTGGACCAAGGGCCGCGAACATCCGGAAGCTCCCGATCCCGTCCGGACCGCCTACCAGCGGGACCGCGACCGTGTCCTGCACTCCAAAGCCTTTCGGCGCCTCAAACACAAGACTCAGGTTTTCATCGATCCGGAAGAGGATCACTTCCGCACCCGCCTGACCCACACTCTGGAGGTCGCGCAGATCGCCCGCACCATCTCCCGCGCGCTGCGCCTGAACGAGGATCTGACCGAAGCCATCGCTCTGGCCCACGACCTCGGTCATCCCCCGTTCGGCCATGCCGGGGAGGAGGCGCTGGACGAAGCCTATCGCACCTTCGTACCCGACGCAGGCTTCCGCCACTATGAGCAGAGCCTGCGCGTGGTCGATCTGCTCGAAAACGGCACCGGAGAGATGTTTCCGCAGGACCGCACCGCACCACCGCCGCATCGGCCCGGCCTGAATCTGACATGGGAAGTGCGCGACGGCATCAGCCGCCACAGCAAAGGCCGCAAAGACCTGACAGACACCAGCATGGAACTCGCGGTCACCCTCGAAGGCAAGTCCGTTCGCATCGCCGATCGGGTGGCCTATATCAACCACGATATCGACGACGCTCTGCGCGCCGGCGTCCTGCGCCCGGAAGACCTGCCCCGCAGCCAGATGGAGACACTCGGCCCTTCGCACTCCGAACGCATCACCCGCATGGTCCTCGACATCGTGGAGACCAGCGAGGGCCGTCCCGTCGTCGAAATGTCCGAACCGATCGCCCGCGCCACCGACGAACTAAAAGAGTTCCTTTTCGAGCGTGTCTACTGGAACGCCTCGACCGGCAATCAGGATCTCCGCAAATCCCAGCATGTCCTCCGCGCTCTGTTCACGCTCTTTATGGAGCAGCCTGATAAGATGAACGGCAGCGGTCACCTCCGCCATGCAGCGACCGAAGAACGCGCCCTCAAAGTCTGCGACTATATCGCAGGGATGACGGATCGTTTTGCAGTTGCCTGCTTTGATCGCCACTTCGTCCCCAAAAGTATGCGCGGCATCCAGGGCTGGTAACTGCTCCCCCAGAGATAAATCGCGGGGCTTCTCTCCTGCACGCCGGGTCTGTCCTTCGGCCGGCGTGCAGGAGAGCCCTGCTCCTCCGGCAGTCAGCGCAGCCGGTCGGAGCTGTTCTCAGATGGTTCTCCCTCAACGGTCCCCGCACTCCGGCGAAAGTCGCCGCTTCTGCCGCCGGACTTCTCTTCCAGACGAATATCGGTGATGACCGCGCCCTTGTCGACGGCCTTCACCATATCGTACAGGGTCAGTGCAGCGACGGAGACGGCGGTCAGAGCCTCCATCTCCACACCGGTTTTACCAGTGACGCGCACCTCCGCTTCGATGTTCACACCTTCGTCGGTGATCTGCAGATGTACCACGACTTTGGTTATCGGCAGCGGATGGCATAACGGAATCAGTTCACTGGTCCGCTTCGCCGCCATGATACCGGCGATCCGCGCGACAGCGAGCGCATCCCCTTTCGGCACCGCGTTGTCGCGAAGCAGGCTCACTGTCGCAGGGGCCAATAGGACACGGCCCTGCGCCACAGCCCGCCGCACGGTCTCGGATTTCTCCGATACATCCACCATCTGCGCTCTGCCCCTGGAGTCCAGGTGCGTCAGATCGTCCGCCATCTCGCCCTCTTTCTAGTCGGCGCCGGCTGCCGTGACGGCACGCAGCATCTGCTTCGGATCCGTTTCGCCTGTCAGCCCTGCAGGCCGCAGCAGCAGCTCTTCCGAGTCTGAGCAGGGGCTGCTGGCACGCAGCAGAGAAAGGTTCGGCGCCTGGGCGCTTTCGGCTTTAAAATTCGCCTTTGCCTTGCGCGCCTCGACCCATTCGCCTCCGGAACGAACCGCCAAATAAGGCATCAGTATAATAAGAACCAGAGCCCCCGGCACCCCCACGATTTGCAGCGCTTCGGCCAGACCGTCGATGCCTCCCGGTTCGCCAAGCCGCCGCAGCGCACAAAGCAGCAGGGCGCCCAGCGCGAGGCTCACCAAAACCATACTCACCTTATTCCAGCCGATCGACTGCTCTTTGTCTGATGTATCCATTCTGATCTTCCTCGGTGGATTGGGCGGCGTTACGCCGTCAGATCCTTAAACAGCGCGACGATCCGATCGCAGAAATCCGGGCCTGGAACCGGCTCGCCCCACACGGGATACATGGCCAGCATATCTCCCTCATCCCAAATGGGGCGTATCTTCCCAAAGGCCGGAATGGCATCGAGTTCCTCCGGCGTCAGGGCGCGCACTTCCGAATATCCCTGCGCGAACGCTTCCCAGGTCTCTGCCGTCATCCTGCCCTTGCAGACGGCCGCATCGTAGGCGCGCCATCCGTAACCGCCGTGATCGAAATCGAAGAGGGTGATTTCGTTCTCCTGCGTCACGCGATAGTTGGCACCGTGCGGATCGCCATGGATAATCCCATAAGTCGGTGCGAGCATCGGTATTCGGCGCACCGTCGCCTGCCACTCCGCGAGGGCAGGCAGGAACGGTTCCAGTTCGGCGGCGCGATCGTAATAGTCGAACACGTTTCGAATCAGCGCCATCGGCCGCTCGACGAGGTAGGAGAGATCGAAGTGGTAGCGTGAATAGGAAGTGCGGTAGGTATCTGCGGCCTCATGGAATCGAGCCAGCGTCAGACCAAGCCGATAGCCCCGTATCGGATTGAGAGCCGCTTTCTCCTCGCCTTCCGCATATCGAAACAGCGCCGTATAACGGGTGCCTTCCGGGCCGACGAGGTGTCCCAGCAGTTCCCCGGCCTTCGTCGGCACAGGGGCTGCGACCGGCACCTGCCGGGAATGCAGATAGTCCAGCAGTTCAAGCTCGAATCGAAAATCGTCTGCACCTGCGATGTAGTACTTGCCCTGGAAATAGACCCGGAAAACGTACTTTGTTTCCGGCGTCGTAATCAGATAGTGATCGTTGAACCCTCGCCTGATAAACTCACACGTGAGGGGACCCGCCAGTGCGTAGTCGGACGCAGCGTGAGTCCCGATAAATTCCGGTTCGAACTGCGTATTGTGTATCGCGGGCGGCAGCGGTTGGCTCATGGCCTTATCTCCCAAAAACAT
>JAYTGR010000514.1:0-1573 GCA_043733205.1 Chthonomonadaceae bacterium | reverse complement strand
GCGTCGATGACGGCGTAGCCGCTCTCGTTACCGTATTTTTCGAGCACGCCGCCAGCCCGCGCGCTCTCAGGACGCGGCCCGTCTTTCCGGTACTTGCCGGTCAGAAAGCCTGCAGCCAGCGGCGAGTACGGGATCACGCCGAGCTGGTAGTGTTTGCAGAGCGGCGCGGCCTCGTACTCGAACAGACTCCGCTCCATCAGCGAATATTCCGGCTGATAGCAGTCGAAACGCGCCAGACTGCGTTTGTCGGAGGCTGCGATAGCTTCCATCAGCCGCCACGCGGGATAGTTCGACGCGCCGATGTAGCGCACTTTGCCCGCCCGCACCAGATCGTTCAGCGCCGTCAGGGTCTCCTCGATGGGAGTGTTCATGTCGGCCCAGTGGCACTGGTAGAGGTCGATATAGTCGGTCTTCAGACGGCGCAGCGAATCCTCGCAGGCCCGGAAGATGCGGGCGCGGGAGAGCCCTTCGCCGTTCGGTCCCGGCTGCATTCTGCCGCGCACCTTCGTCGCCAGCACGATATTCTCGCGGCCGCCGCGTGCCTCGATCCAGCGGCCGATATACTCTTCCGTCTTGCCGCCATAGGAGAGGTCGCCCACCCAGGAGGTGTAGATGTCGGCGGTGTCGATGAAGGTGCCGCCCGCCTCCCGGAACATGTCCAGGACGGCCTGCGACGTCGGCTCATCGGCCGTCCACCCGAACTGCATGGTGCCCAGACAGATCTCCGAGACCTGCAGTCCGGTGCGCCCCATTTTCCGATATTCCAAAACAGATTCTCCTCACGATTCACGATTATTGATGCAGGGCGTCCTTACGGATTCGGGTTCGGGTTGTAGGTGGCGGAGGAAGAAGCGCCCTGGGGGCCTTCCATCCCGATGTGCTTGTCGAACTGGATTTTGACCGGCTCGTAGTGCGCGTCCGCGCCGATGTCTTTGCGAGTGTCCCAGTCGCCGCGGAAGAAGCCGTCCAGCGGGCGCTCATGCGGCTCGACATAGCTTCCCGGCTCCTTGGGGTTGCTGCCCTCGCCGCGATCTTCCTGGAAGGTGTAGACTACGATGGAGTGATCCGGCAGGACCGGGCAGTGGTATTCGCAGATGCCGCAGCCGGTACAGAGTTTCTCGTCCACCGTCGGCACGCGCTTCATACGGCCCCGGTTGTCCTCTTTGCCCGTGTCGTCTTTGTGATCGAGCGCGATGTCGGGGTTCTTGGGCAGTGTATCGTCCATCGTATCCTTGAAGATGACGGCGGAGTAGGGACAGACTTCGGCGCAGACGATACAGTCGCGTCCGCCGTTCCACGCGACGCAGGTCGAGCGGTTGACGTTGGCGAGGCCCATCTTCAGTTTGTAGCGTTTGTCCTGCCATGTGAAGGGCCGGATCGCGCCGGTCGGGCAGACATCGCCGCAGGAAGTACATTTCTCCGCGCAGGGTCCGATGGAGGGCACCAGAATAGGCGTCCAGAGCCCCTGCAGGCCGGTGTCGAAGGAGGCGGGCTGCAGCGCGTTGGTCGGGCAGACCTTCATACACTCCGCACAGCGGGTGCAGGCGCCGAGGAAGTCGCTTTCCGGCAGGGA
>JAYTGR010000513.1:0-4741 GCA_043733205.1 Chthonomonadaceae bacterium | reverse complement strand
AGGCGAATATGAAGCAGTTATTGTTGTACGTCTCCTTGATCGCCTTCTCACCGGACGACAAGCACATCGCCTGGGCCACGGATGACTTCTCGTCCAGTACGCATGTCGATCAGGCCGCCATGATGACCTACCGTGCCTCCGACAGCGTCCTGTTGAAAACGTTTACCCCGGCGATCGGTGAAGTCGATGAGATCGCCTATGCGAAAGACGGCAGGACCCTGGTCGCTGTAGGACAGCTCGCCGTGATCGATCCTACAACCGGCATCGAGACCTGGACCCCGACCGCCGAAATATGGGATCCAGTCGCCGCCGTGCGCAAAACGAGCATCAAAACCAAACTGAGCTATATTCAGGCGGTGCGTTTCTCCCCGAACGGCCAGTCGATCGCGTATGTCGAAGCGACCAGCACGATCCGGATCGCCAATGCAGCCACAGGCGCCATCCTGAGAACCTATACGGTCGCGGCCAACGAATACGTGAACTCCCTGGCCTTCTCCAAGGACAGCAGCCAGTTGGTGATCGCGCAGACCAACGGTCTCTATCTCTACGGTGCGGCCGCATCCAGTGTGCGCCAGCTCTCGAATATCTCCTGCGGCAATGTCGCTTTCGCGGCAGGCAGGAGCCTGATGGTGACCAGCCGCTACTACTCGGATCCCAAAACGAAGAAGGACGAGCAGATCGTCGAAGGCTGGGACGCAGGCACCTACAAGAAAATCGGCCAGTTCACCGCAAACTTCCCGAGCGGCTGCAATATGGCAGTATCGGCGGACGGAACCCGTGTGGCGCTGTGCGGACAGACCCAGGCCATCGTGCACCAGGGTAACTTCTATCACGGCATCGTCGGCATCTGGAATGCGGCAGATGGCAAAGAACTCGGCTCCTCCGACATCACGGCAGCGGCCGACGAACAGCTGGCCGCGACAGACCTCTCCTTCTCGCCTGACGGCAAAACCCTTGCGGTCAGCTACGGCGACAACAACCTCAACGACGATACGGTGAACGGCGCGGTTCGGATCTTCGACGCCTCGAACGGTCATCTGAAGACCACGCTCGTCACGACCGACGACCTCGCCAGCGTCCGCTGCTCTGCCGATGGCAGCAAACTGATCCCCTGCGGCTACCATCAGACTGCGGATACGGGAACGCAGACAGGATCCTTGACGATCCGCCGAACACAGGACAACGCTGTCGTCGCCGGCTATACGGACGATCTGGGAACCGGAGTGAACTTCTTCGCTCTGAACGAGGCGCAGGACCTGATCGTCGTCACGCAGTCCGACAGCACGATCTCCACCCTGAACTGCAGCGGCATCTGAACGAGGTTCTCTCCGGGGAAGCAGGCGTGCGTAAGGGGCGGCTCGAAATTCGAGCCGCCCCTTACCCTGTACCTCCCCAACCCCTCCTTCGTAAGGAGGGGCTTCCAGAAAACTTCCTCTCCGCCTGCGGGGAGGACCGGGGTGGAGTTCCTAATTGACGAGATGCTGGCGCATTGCGTACTGAAAGATCGCTTTGCGCTCGTCTTCCGTGAAAGACCGAACTTCCGAGCAGACCTGCAGTTTGTGCTGATCGCACCACTGGACGAACTGCTCGTCGGAGAGACGATACAACCATTCCGGGATTCGGGCTGACTTGTTCTTCAGCAGGCCGGAATCAGCGGCGTTCATGAATTTACTTCTTTCTGTTTTCTGTACAAGGGTGCAGAGATGCAGCGCTGCGTCTCTGCACCGTGGACTATTCGATCGCGATCTGAGCCAGCACCGTCTGGGAACCGCGTCGGATGACGGCCGTAGTGCTTGCGCCGGAAGCGATGCCGGCCGCGATCTGCTTGAGCTGCTCCCCGTTGGCGATGGACTTGCCGTTCAAGCGCAGCATGACATCTCCGGGGCGAACGCCCGCTTCGGCCGCAGGACTGCCGGGCAGAACATTGACGATGACCGCGCCGGTTTTCAGATCGCTGTTCAGATTCAGCTGCTGACGTGTAGCGTCATCGAGCTTGTCGGCGTCCGCGATCTGCACACCGAGCTTGCCGCGGGCTGCCGCCTGCTGCGAGTCGACCGGAGCGTCCGCTTTGGCGACCGGAGCGTCCGCGTGGGTGCCGACGGTGACCTGCAGGGTCTGCTCGCCGCCGCTGCGCCGTACTTCGACCGGAACCCGGGTGCCGGGCGCCGTGCGGGAGACGAGATCACGGAACGCTGTGTCGTCCTGCACCGCTTTGCCGTTGAACCGCACGATCACATCCTCGACCTGGAAGCCCGCCTGGGCGGCCGGAGTGCCATCGACAACGCTGGTGACCAGTGCGCCTGCCTTCACACCGTACCGCTGCTGGTAGTCGTAGGTGAGCGCCGCCGGGGAGAGGCCAAGATAACCTCGGGTGACCGAGCCCTTCGATATGAGCGAATCCGCGATGTAGCGGGCGGTGTTCGACGGAATCGCGAAACCGATTCCGGCGCTGGTGCCGCTCGGCGACTCGATGGCGACGTTGATGCCGACCACGCGGCCGTAGACGTCGACCAGCGGCCCGCCGGAGTTGCCGGGGTTGATGCTGGCGTCGGTCTGGAGCAGGCTGGAGTAGTAGCGCGCATCGCTGCCGGACCCGATCGCCTCCTGGCGATGCGTCGAAGAGATCACACCGTGGGTCATGGTATCGCTCAAACCGAACGGCGAGCCGAAGGCGATGGCCCACTGGCCGACATTTACCTTGTCCGAGTCGGCGAGCTCTGCGGCCGGCAGATTGCTGGCATCGATCTTGATCAGCGCGAGGTCGCTGCGGAAGTCCCGCATCACCTTGCCGACGAACTCGCGCCCGTCCTGAAGCCGAACCGTCACTTTGTCGGATCCAGCCACGACATGATCGTTGGTCAGGATATAGCCGTCCGTGCGGATGATGACGCCGGACCCGCTGGCCTCGGCATGCGGCGTGAAGGCCGGCGGCTGCATGCGATACTGGCGGCCGTTCGGCGCGTCCTGGCCCTGCCCGCCCTGAGGGCTGCGGAAGAACGGAAACGGCAGGCCGCCGCCAGTGCCGTCGCCCTGATCGTCGCTCTGCAGGGGCATGCCGTGCAGGGAGGTCTGCTTGATGGTCTGCCGGCTGCGAATGAAGACGACGGACGGGCGCAGTTTGACCGCGACCTGCTCGAAATCGTTCTGGATGCTCAGCGCCTGCGCCGGAGGCTGGACGGGCGGCATGTTCTGCTGCGAACCGGCGCTGCTGCCGCGCAGTCCCAGAACAGTGACGGCTCCCAAACCGAAAGCAACAGGAATCACCACGGCGCGGGATGCATTCTTCTTAAATTGGGATGTGCTCATTTTCGTTTTGTACCTCTAATGGAAGTATTGGAAAGGTTATGTCGTCGGGCCCTAGCCTGATGTTGGCTTCACTTCAGAAAAAAGAAGCAAACTAACGGAAGTTTTTTGCAGGAGAACTCTCGACTATTTAACAATACGCAAACCCTCTTGTCCTGTGTTGCGGAAAAGACCCGAATTATAACTTTTTTTTTAATTTACCCGGAGGCGGGGAGGAATTGGCAAAAAGTCCGGCACACAAAGTGTGTGCCGGACAGAAAAGCGGGGCATCCCGGCTCTATTTGATGCCGAGGAGTTCCACATCGAAATTGAGGGTGGCATTCGGCGGAATGGGTCCGCCCGGAGTACCCTGATCGCCATAGCCGAGGCTGGCGGGAACGATGAGCTTGCGTTGTCCGCCTAATTTCATCGTCATAACGCCTTCATCCCAGCCTTTGATGACACGGCCCATCCCAATGGAGAAGGTAAAGGGTGTGCCATGGTCCCGGGAACTGTCGAACTGAGAGCCATCCGTGAGAGTGCCGACGTAATGGACCGTGACCTCCTGACCAGGCTTTGGTGACGGACCTGTACCGAGCTTTAGATCGGCATACTGCAGCCCGGATGGGGTCGTAATGAACTTCTCCGCACCCGTTCCTGATCGAGAGTGGGAGCGGGGGAAGAAATGGTCCCAGACGAGCAGAACGATGACGATGCAGCCTACGACAGCGAGCACCCGTGGGATCTTATTGGGGAGTGGTGTACTCATAACGGTGTTCTCTTCCTTAAAACAGCCCGGCACACAAAGGGGTGTGCCGGGCTGCGGAAAGGCGCATGACGTCCTATTTGACGCCGAGGAGTTCTACCTCGAAATTGAGGGTGGCATTCGGCGGAATGGTGCCGTCCGGGGTGCCGCCCGGTCCGTAAGCGAGAGCGGGGGGAACGATGAGTTTGCGTTTACCGCCTACTTTCATCGTCATCACGCCTTCGTCCCAGCCTTTGATGACTGCGCCCTGCCCGATGGTGAAGTTAAACGGCATGCCGTGGTCACGGGAGCTGTCGAACTTCTTGCCGTTCATCAGTGTGCCGACATAATGAACGGTAACGTCCTGACCGGTTTTCGGCGACGGACCGGTGCCGACTTTCAGATCGACATATTTCAGGCCGGATTTGGTGGTGACCACTTTCGGGGTTCCCGCCTTGGCGGAAGGCTTGGCGGGCTTGTGCTGCGGATTGGCCAGCATTGCAGTGGATTGACCGAACACGACAGCCGCGCAGGCCAGTGCGAGCGATAGTTTGCGCATGGATTCTTTCTCTCCTGATACGGCGTTCCCCATAGGAAACGCAGAATGATGGCAAGTGCCTCCCTTGTTTCACCATCGAAAACCCGGATTCCTTCCCTGCCAAGTCTTGACAGGTCCGGCGGACGATGATACAATAGATCCGGTCGGCATCCCAT
>JAYTGR010000512.1:0-4744 GCA_043733205.1 Chthonomonadaceae bacterium | reverse complement strand
AATCGGTCTGCCGTTCGTGTCGACGTCGCAGAGTTCGAGGGGGCGCTTCGATCCGCCGCTCTTTGCGCCCCGCAGGAGCGCATCGAGTGGCTGACGCGGACCGTAGAACTCTATCGCGGACCGCTGCTTCCCGGTTATTATGAGGGGTGGATTCTGCCGGAGCGGGATCGTTTGGCGGAGGCGTATGTCGGGGCGCTGCATCAGCTCTGCGGCCTGCTGGAGACGGAGGAGGATCGGAGCGCCGCACTGGACTGCGGGCACCGTGCCATCATCGCCGCTCCGTTTGAGGAGAAGGTACACGTCGCCTTGATGCGCGTCTATTCTCAGGCTGGACGCCCGGAGGATGCGCTGCGCCACTATGAAAAATTGGAACGCGGACTGATCGCTGAGTGGGGAGACAGCCGTGCGATGCCCGCTGCCAATGCGCTGGCGGAGGATCTGCGTGGCCAATTGGGAGGCAATCAGTCTGGGAGAAAACCGCCTGCCGCTGCGATACCGCCGGGGAAAGAACTTGTGTCTTTGCCCGCGCCGGAGACCGCATCCTCGGGTGTCCGCCTTCTCCCCCGCACTTTTACACGCCTCTTCGGCCGGGAGGAGGAGATCGCCTGGCTTCAGCAGGTTTGTATGCGCGGCTGTTCTGCTTCGCTGCCGTGTGCTGGAATCCCAAAACGCCTCGTCACTATCACCGGCCAGGGCGGCATGGGCAAGACACGCCTGGCAATCGAAGCCGCCGAGCGCTGTTCGGATGCCCCAGGCCTGCATGTCCGGTTCGTTCCGCTGGCCAGTCTCACCGATCCCCATCTGCTCCCCAACACGATCGCCGATGCGCTCGGCATCGGCAGGGCGGCCCTAGCCGACCCGATGGAGCAGATCGTGCAGGCGCTCTCCACAGGACCTCATCTGCTGATCCTCGATAATATGGAGCATCTGCTTGCAGAGAACCTGAACGCGGCAGCCTCTTTGCGGGAAGCCCGTACGGTCGTTCGACACCTCATGGAAACTGTTCCTGACCTGACGATCCTCGTCACTTCCCGGCAGAGCATGGAGATAGAGGGCGAAACAACTTTTCCGCTCGCTTCTCTTCCGGTATCGAACACTCGGGAACAGCACGATTCGATCTCAGATGCGCCCGGCTCCGCACTGTGGACCGCACAGGAGATTGCAGCCCTGCTGCGACACTCGCCGAGCGTGCAGATGTTTTTGGACCGCGCCCAGACGGTGCGGCCCGACTTCCAGCTGACGCCCCGCAATGCCGCTGCGGTCGCGGCGCTCTGTGCGCGTCTCGAAGGCGTACCGCTTTTTATCGAGTTGGCTGCAGCGTGGGCGCAGACCTACACCCCCGCGCAGATGATTTCGCACTTCGACGCGAACCGGCTGCTCGTAAGCCGACGCAAAGACAGGCCGCCCCGGCAGCTCTCGGTCCACGCTGCCGTCGACTGGAGTTTTCAGCTTCTGAAACCGCCGCTGCAGCGGTTCTTCGCACGCCTGTCGATTTTTATGGGCGGCTGGACCCTGGAAGCGTCCGAAGAGATCTGCGAGGAGCCGGAGGCTGTGTCGGCTCTGGGGGAACTGCATGCATGCTCCATGATCGTGGCGGAAGAGCAGGGAGAAGCGATGCGCTATCGGCTGCCGGAAGCGCTGCGACAGTTTGCGGCGGATCAGCTGAGCCAGGAGGAACGGAATAGGCTCGCAGGGCGGCATGCCGACTTTTCGCTCAGGCTTGCGGAGCAGTCCGAGCAGGGACTGACGGGGCCGAATCAAAAGATATGGCTGGGTCGGCTGGCGTCGGAGCAGGACAACCTGCGCGCGGCGCTGACCTGGAGCCGATCCAGGGAGACGGGAATACGGCTCACCGGAGCGCTATGCCAGTTCTGGGAAATGCGGGGGGAAGCGGCCGAGGGACGCCGCTGGCTGACTGCCGCGCTCGACGGCGCAGAAGAGACCCTTACTGCTCCGCAAGCCAAAGTATGGGCAGGATTGGCGCGGCTTGCCCTGCTGCAGGGCGATTTGGCGGAAGCACGCACCGCTGGAGAAGTGAGCTGGCGCGCGTTCTGCGCCCTGCACGAAGATCGCGCGGCGGCGGCCTCCGGCACAGTTTTGAGCCGAGCGTATTATCACCTTGGCGAGCGTGATAAAGCCCAGGCGCTGCTGGCGGACTGCCTCACACTCTGCCAGCAGGCGGGCGGAACCGGCGAACTGGCCGCCGCGCTGCTGGAACAGGGACATCGGCATGGCTATTACGGCGAATACGACTGCGCCGAGGCGCGCCTCCTCGAAAGCCGGGCGCTCTTTACGCAGAGGGGAGATCTGCACGGAGTTGCGTGGGCTGCCGTCGAGCAGGCGATCATTAAGCAGTATCGCCAGGACTTTCCGGCGGCGAACGATTTTTACGAGCAGGCTCTCGCCCACTTCCATACGCTGGGAGACTGCATCGGGGCGTCCGAAGCGCTGCACGGAATAGGATATGTGGCTCGCCTGAGCGGCAATCTGCGGCTGGCCGCCGAGACTCTGGAGACGTTTGTGGCGCTGCAAAGGCAGCTCGCTCTGAAGAGAGGGATTCTGACGGGACTGCGTAACCTGGGATGCGTATTACGCGATCGGGGCGACCACAAGCGTGCGCTGGAGCTCTTCGAAGAAGCGCTCGCGCTTGCGGGCGCCTGTGGGCAGCGACAGGTGGAAGCGGAAACCCTGGGCAGCATGGCCATCCTCGCCTGCTATAACGGAGACTATCGGAAAGCGCGCGCGCTGCACGAAAAGTGTCTTCAATTCCGAAGGGAGAGCGGCTACCGTCAGGACATCGCCGAATCGCTTGGTTATCTGGCCTTTCTGGATCTCGCAGAAGGCGATGTCATCAGTGCATGCGCACTGATGACAGAAAGTCTGGCACTGTTCCGAACCGTCGGCGCTCCGCTCGGAATCGCCACTCAGCTAAACGCACTCTCTCTGGCTGCGCTCCAGCAGGGTGAGATCGAAGCGGCCACAAATGCTTGTCTGGAGAGCCTGGAACTGCTCAGGACAGCAGGCGGCTCGCGGGAAACCATCGATGCGCTGGAGCAGATGGCACGAGTATGCCATGTCCGGGGCGCTGCCGCGCAGGCGGCCTGTCTCCTGTCGGCCTCGGAAGCGCTTCGAAACCATTTCGGATTTCGGAGGTTTCCTTTCTGCCAGTCTCTCTGTGACCGGCTGGCTGCCGCGCTGCAGAACGAGATGGAGAAAGAAGCGCTGCGCGCAGCCCGAGCCCACGGTGCAGAGATGACGCTCGCCTGCGCGGTAGACTGCGCGCTTGGCGCATGTGTCAGGTGAAGGTGAAACGAACTGCAGCAAGCGTTAGCCGGGAACTTTCCTGGTGGCGACAGCATAAAAGAGAGTAGCAGATCCCAGTACTGCCGTAGCGTTCGATCCCCCCGAATGGTTACCCCCCCTGCTTCGTCGCGCTGCGTGTTCGTGCCAACCGCAGCGCGACGACGTTTTTTGCTGTCCCATCCCAATGCTGAGGAGTTACACCATTGAAATACACCCGGAAAGTCCGCTCCCTCTCGTTTCGTAAGGCCCAAATCAGCCTGTTCATAGGATCCCTGACGGCGCTCTGCTGCATGCTGGGCGTTCTGCCTTCTGCTTTTGCTGCGGCAGCGACTTATCGCGCAAACGAAGTCCTTATCTCCGTCGCTCCGGACAGCGACACGCCGGAAGCAGCCCAAAAGATCGCCGCGTATGGGACGATTCTGCGCTATATCCCGGACCTGCATATGTATCGCATCCGGCTGGCGCCGACACGCGCGGCGGGAGATCCCGTCGCCAATGCGATTCCGGCCCTGAAGGTCCTGCCCGAGGTTCGCTCCGCCGAACCCAACTATATACGCCATATCTTCTCCAATCCGAACGATACTTACTACAGCCTGCAGTATGGTCCTAAACGTGTGCAGGCCGATTTAGGGTGGGGTATATGGCAGCCCAGACAGCAGGTCATTATTGCCGTGCTGGACACGGGCGTGGACAGCGGCCATCCCGACCTGACCAACAAGATCCTGCGGGACGCCAACGGCGTCGTCGGCTACGACGCCGCCACAGCGCAGCGCAATACGGCGCTCGACGTCTATGGGCACGGCACCCATGTCGCCGGCATCGCCGCCGCACAGGTCAATAACAATGGCGGTGTGGTGGGTATCGCTGGCTGGAATGGGCAGGCGGGGAACTCCGACGCGCATTTCATCAAGATCATGCCTGTGCGCGTGCTCGGCTCAGACGGCAGTGGAGACGATGCGACGATCGCCGATGGCATAACGTGGGCGGTAGATCACGGGGCGCGGGTGATCAATATGAGTCTCGGAAGCACCGGCTATACCGATGTCCTGAACAACGCCTGTCAGTACGCCTGGGGCAGGGGCTGCATCGTCTGCGCGGCAGCCGGCAACGACGGCCTGTCGGACATCAACTATCCTGCCGCAGACCCCAACGTGCTTGCGGTCGCCGCAACCGATAGGAACGATCAGCTGACGGACTACACCAACTACGGATCCTGGGTGAATGTGGCGGCTCCCGGCGGCGCGAATAACGGCGCCGACCAGATCTACTCGACTATGCCCACCTACAACACGAACGTTTCCGGGTTCACCTACAGCCTGAACTACGACTACCTTTCGGGCACCTCGATGTCGACGCCGTTCGTCGCTGGGGAAGCGGCGCTGCTCATGTCGCAGAATCCCTCCCTGACCAACGCGCAGATCTATAGTCTGATCGTCACGAA
>JAYTGR010000511.1:0-4752 GCA_043733205.1 Chthonomonadaceae bacterium | reverse complement strand
CACTGTCGACATCGATGCCGGGATTGGCGGCGGCGATCGCATGTAGGGAGACATGAAACCTGCGAGCGATGGCGGAGACCGATTCGCCATGTTTGAGTTTGTGGGTCTGGGAGGCTGAAGCCTGGCTCCCGGCGGAGAGCGCCAGAAGCGCAGAAGTGCTCGCGGAGATACACAATGGCATCCTGCGAAGTCCGTTGCCGTTCATCGCGGTCTGTCCTTCCTTTTCACGGCACGACGTTCTGGATCCGCCATGTCAGGAGCGGGCCGTCGGCTCGTTTTGCGCTGTGGGATTGCTGTTCTACAGGAGGATTGGTCGGTGGTGCGCGGATGAGAAATTGCGCCATCCGTTTTGTGGAGTCACGCGGCAGGGTGTGAACTCCTTCACAGGTCGGTAGACTGACGCCATACTAACCGATTTGACTGCTGGTTGTCAATCCCTTTTTACGGGATTTCCGATTTTTTTTCGCCGTACTACGCAGCAGAACGTCACGGAGGGCGCTGACGCGCGTAATTTCAGGTGCAGCTTGACCCGCAGCGGTCGGTATGATATACTGAGAGAGACGCAGTTCGGTCGGCAGTATCTGCATTTGCACTGCCGGGAACCGGCGTCTGGAGCGAGCGATCATGGGGGCGCATCCGCCTTTGAGCCTGTTGTGGAGAGTGGACCTCTGGCAGGGTGTGCTGGATGTCCTTGTTGTCGCCTATCTGCTCTACCGGCTGCTTCTGCTGGTACGCGGCACGCGCGCGATGCAGATTTTGGGCGGTCTCGGCACTCTGCTCTTAGCTCTCTACGTCAGCGATAAGCTGCACCTCGATACGCTGAACTGGCTGCTCCGCCAGATCGTCCCTCTCGGTCCGGTCGCGATCGTCATTCTTTTCTACCCGGAGCTGCGGCACGCCCTGGAAGAGTTTGGGCCGCGTTTCTGGAGCCGGGGATTGAGTCTGCTGAACCGCGAAGATGTCAGCGAAATGATTATGGCCGTTGTCCAGACCGTGACGCTGCTCTCCGCGAAGCGGGTCGGAGCGCTGATCGTTTTCGAGCGCCAGACCGGCCTCGATGAGGTGATACAGACAGGGGTGGCGCTCGATGCCACCGTCACCGTAGAACTGCTCGACACCATTTTTTACAAAGGTTCTGCCCTGCATGATGGCGCCCTCGTCATTCGCCATGGCCGGGTCATTGCAGCGGGCTGCATTCTGCCGCTGACGGATCGTCCGAAACTGGACGCCGCCGTCCACACGCGTCACAAGGCGGCGCTCGGCATGTCGGAAAACAGCGATGCCGTCGTCGTCGTCGTGAGCGAAGAGACGGGCACCGTTTCCATCGCACTGGACGGTAAACTGATCCGGGGCCTGCGCGAAGAGGCCCTGCGGGAACGCCTGACCGCACTTATTCAGCCGCCGGACCGTCTGGGCGCTCGCCGGAGAACTCCGGTCGTGAGGGAGCCGCGATGAGTCTCACCAGCCTGCCCATCGAAAGTAAAAGAGCCCTGGAGCGCCATAAGCTCGCCCTGACAGAGCGCATACGGCGCAATTTCTGGCTCAAATTCATTTCGCTGGCGACTGCCGTTCTGCTCTATTTCTATGTACAGGCCGAACGCAATCCGAACATCACGCGTCCCTTCACGACGCCGGTCCTGATCGAACACAAACCGGACGACGTCGAAGTGCAGACCGACATGCAAAAGATCAAAGTGAACGTTTCCGGACCACGCTCGGTCATGGACCTCCTGAAAGACGGCGAAGTGCGGATATCCGCGAATTTCGAGGGCACGCCGATCGATAAAGTGGCTCCTCAGAAACTCCGATGCCGCTACGACTTTGTAGGGTCCGCCGCAGAGCATCGGCTCGAAATCAGCCTGGACCCTCCTGAGCCGCTTCGGCTTCCCGTCATGGTCTATCCCCAGCGGACGACGAAAGTCAACGTCAGCCTGCGCTATCTGCGTCAGGCGCCCGAAGGCTTTCGGTACGATTCCCCCGATATAAGCCCTTCTAAAGTGAAAGTTTCCGGCAGACTCGATCGTGTAGACCGAGTGGAGCGCGTCGTCGTGAACGCGGCGGGAGGCGCAAAGGGCGCGACCATATCGGGAGACTTCCCTCTCTCCGCGCGCGACAGCGAGAACAACCCGGTCGATGATGTCGTCCTGACACCCGCGACCGTGCATGTGACGATCCCGCTCGTCCCGGAGACCTACTCTAAGATCGTCAGTATCAGTCCGGATGTCGGCGACACGCCGCAGGCCGGATTCACGCTCTACGATATTCTGGTCAGCCCGATGCAGGTCCGTGTCATCGGGCGGCCCAGCCAGGTGAACCGGATCTCGACACTGCTGACGCGTCCGATCTCGATCCGGGACCGAATGGAAGACCTGGAAACAGACGTCGAACTGATTGTTCCAGACGGAGTCATCGTACATGCTCTGGATGACAAGCCGCTGCACCGCGTTCACGTGCATATCGCTTTGAAACGCGCGGCAGCGCCCACCGTTCAGCCTGCACCGCCGATCACTCCCGATTCGACCGTGCCGCTAACTCCTAAGCCCTGATCGGCACGGCTGCCTCGAAGTCCTGCGCGCAGAGTGTGCGCAGAAAAGTCCCTTGAAGACAGGAATGACAGGATTTACAGGAAGGGAGTTCCGGGAGGAGTTTCCGACGTAAAACGCGAATGAGGAGAAGGCAGCGGGCGCATTGGCGCACCAGCATTGCTTGGATACACTCTTGTCAATGAACTCTTGGGACCGCAGATCGCTTCATACATGATACAACCCGAATCTCCTTCGAAAATCGACTCGCCCTGGCTGGCCTCTGCGGAACCGGCAGAGGAAACAGTCACGATGCCGCAGACCCTGGCAGGCGTCTTCGACGAGGCATTCGATCTATACAAGCAGCACTTTCCGCTGCTGGCGACGATCGTCGCCGTCGGATTGATCCCGATGGAGATCGTACGCAATCTGGTCGTTGCGATCTGGCTGCACCCGCTCGACGCGCATCTGAGCGGAATCGGCAACGGCAATCCGGACAGTATCGTTCTGCTGCGCCTCGGACAGTTTTTCTTCGGTGAACCTCGCAGCGGCTTCGCAGGCGTGCTGGCCATGATCGTGCTCGTCCTGCTGAGCGCGCCGATCTCCATTGCAGTCTCGGATCTCTATTTCGGGCGCACTGCCACGGTGCAGGACTGTTATCGACGCTGCCGTCCGTATGTGCTCAACATGATGTGGGGTTACTGCCAGGTTCTGGTCGTCAGCATCGGCGTCTTCTTCGTCGGGACATTCGTGGTTCTGTTTATCATCGGTTTGGTCACCATGATTTTCAGCAGAGTTCCCGAAGTCGCCATCGTTCTGGGTGTGGCGCTGATGTTCGTTCCCTACTTGTTTTGGTGCGGCATCATCGCCCGAAGCTTCCTCTTCCTGACTCCCCTTGCGGTTCTCGAAGGCCTGCCCGCGACTTACGTCCCCTATCGAAACAACCAACTGATAGGCAAAAAGCGGTTTTGGCGCTCCTGGGCTGCGGTCGCGTCCCTGCCGATACTCTGGCTCGGTTTTCAGGCGATCCTCAAATTTTCGGTCACATCGGCGCTGGAAGTTCTCCATCTGCCGTCGATCGTGGACTTTATCGCCGTCCAGGCGCTCGGCACCGCCATCTTTTTCTTTCTGGCGCCCTACTGGACCATCTTCTTGACTCTGCTGTACTACGACTATCGGGTTCGCCGAGAGGGGTTCGATGTGCGTGTCCTCTCGCTCGCTAATACGCAGACAGCGTCAGAGGAAGGAGCCGCAAAATGAAAGTTTTTGCCCTGCTTACCCTGCTCCTCCTACTGACCGGCCTGGCTCCAGCCGTCTGCCGAGCGCAGTCCGACCCTGCCCAGAATACGCTGCAACAGGCCGATCCGGCGCAGGTCAAAGCGGATCTTAAACGCATTCTGCAGGCGCCGGAGTTTCAGCCGGAGAAGGAACAAGAGGGTATGCTCGCCCGCTTCTCCCACTGGCTGCAGGACCGCTGGGAGGCTTTCCTGGCCTGGCTCCGCAAACGGTTCCACTGGCAGGCTCCTAAGCCGGACCTGCGCGCTCCGACAGGCAGCAACTTTCTTGCGGCTCTCGTGGTTCCCGTCGTCACAGCCGTGCTGCTGCTGGCGGTCGTCTGGCTGCTGGCGCTGCTGATCCGAACTCTGGTGCGAAACTGGAAACAGAACGCCCCCGTAAAGGCCAAGACGACGACGACCTTCGACATCGACGAGGCCGGGGCCGATATGCTCGCGGAGCCGGACGAGTGGCTGCGCCAGGCCCAGCAGTTTGCAGAAGCCAACGATTATCGCAGGGCGTTTCGGGCCGTCTTTCTCGGCATCCTGCTGCAGCTCGACAAAGCCGGCGCGATCGAATACAACCGTTCCCGCACCAACGGAGACTATGTGCGGCTGCTGCGGACACGAGGACTGAGTGCTCTGTTCGAAGCCTTTCGGCCCCTTGTCTTCGAGTTCGATCTGCGCTGGTACGGCAATCGGGCCACTGCCGAAGAGGACTATCGCCGCTGTCGGCAGGAGTACGACCGTATCCGCCAGCTGCTGGCCGCTCCGTCTCCGCCGAATGCGGCCCTGCCTATGGCAGGGAGGGCCTAAGCCATCATGGGCAGAGGCAAGGGCAAAAATAGGGAGCTGATCGGGCTCGGCGTGCTGTTCGTCCTGTTCATCGCGGCGCTGCTGCTGTTCGAGCGCGTAGCACAGCAGACCGTCCCCCACGACGTACCCAGCACTCTGAA
>JAYTGR010000510.1:0-1580 GCA_043733205.1 Chthonomonadaceae bacterium | reverse complement strand
CTTTTTCATCGCGTTCGACGGCTGCGGCTGATCGGCTTTGGCGTTCGGAGCGGGCTTCTGGATGCTGCGCGGATCGGCGGGCTTCTGCTGCGCCTTCGCTTCCGCCGCTTTCTCCTTCTGCTTCTGCTCCATCTCCTTCTGCATCTTATCCAGCGAGCGCTTCAGGTCGGAGCTCGCCTGCTTCATCTTCTCGGCTTCCTTCTCGGAAGTCCGCTTCTGTGTCTCTTCCATTTTCTTGAGCAGATGCTGCAGTGCGACCAGAGACTCCTTTTTGGTCAGCTTCCCTTTTTCCATCGCCTGGCCTAGCTTTTTGGCCTCTGCCGCCGCCTTCTTGGTCTCCGTCAGCTTCTGCTGGTCGGCCGTCTTCTGTTTGTCTTCCGCCAGTTTGACGATCTCGATGCCCTTTTTCTTCACCTCCGCGACATCGTTCTTATGGTCCCTGGTCCAGAAAATGGGCAGGGAGGGCAGGAAGTAGAGGCCGAAGAGAGAGAGAGAGAGCACAATGCCCACCACAAGCTCTTTCGGCACGCGGCTGGGATAGGCGGCTTTCAGATCGACCCCCTGCACGGAACGGGCGGCATCCGCCAGCTGTTCACTATAGAACGGTGCAGACGGATCCATTCCAGTCTGCTGAAACTCCAGCGCGCTGCTCAGGCGATCTTTCAGGTCGGTGCGTCTGTCGGTGCTCTTGGCGACGGCGAGCGGCGTCAGACGGCGCACAAACGCCGCCGCGAACCCGCCCAGGACCGCCAGCCCGATCACGCCGCTGAGAACGGCAGGCGCAGGCGTCGTGTCGAACAGCAGATGCAGTTTGCTCATCGTTACGACCAGCAGACAGGCCACGGACGACCAGCAGAGCCCTCGCGACATGTAGCGCAGCGCCAGCAGAAAACGGATGCGGCGCGTCGCTGCCTGCAGCATGGCGTTCAGTGCGGTCGGCAGCGAGGCCGATGCCTGGCGCGCAGAGAAACCCGGATTTTGTACGCTCATAGCGCCTGCTCTCTTTTCTCGAAACGATACGGACTAAAACGAGTGGTCTGGGAGGAAGTTACGCCTCCATCACCTGCTCTTCATAGGGGATAGGAACCTGACGTCTGCCTTCGCGCTGCGCGAACGGTAAGGTCGCTAAAAACGACAGCCCGCCGATAGTCAGCCAGGCCCCGGTCGTTACCTTCCATACAGGAGAATCGGGAAATGTCAGGTAACGGTGTTCCATATAGTTGGTAGGATGGATCATCTGCAAAACCGACTGCAGCGGGTTCAGATAGAACAGATCGCAGAGGAGCTGGTTGAAAAGACCCAGATCCGCCTGGGAGTTGGCGCTGTAGGTCGAAATCTCCGGCACGACGAAGATCAGGAGCAGCGCCAGGGTCGCGATCAGCCAGGCGATCCAGCGGCTGCGAAAGGCCACTGAAAGGAACTGACAGACCAGGCCCAGGCCCAGCATGGTCGCCAGCAGAGCGACCGCCGCCTGCGGGAAGTCACCGACCGCCGGTATAGGCACAGCCTTCGCAGGCGCGGGAAGCATCGGGGCTGCGACCGGTTTGCCATTCGGCCCGATGACGTAGCCGGGCGGAGCC
>JAYTGR010000509.1:0-1582 GCA_043733205.1 Chthonomonadaceae bacterium | reverse complement strand
CATGAACAGCAACGATAACATCGCCACCGTGCGGGATCTGCGCAAGGTCTATGATAATACTCTGACCGCCGTCGACGGCATAAGTTTCGAGATTAAGCGCGGCGAGATCTTCGGGCTCCTCGGGCCGAACGGGGCAGGCAAAACCACCACGATCAGCATGCTCGCCGGTATTCTGCCTCCCACCAGCGGTGAGATCGTCGTCGATGGCCACGACGCCTCTCAGGCCGGTTCGGAGGTAAAGCGGGCGCTCGGAGTCGTGCCGCAGGAACTCGCCGTCTACCCAAAATTGACGGGTAAAGAGAACCTGGACTTCTTCGGAGAGCTCTACGGCCTCCACAAGACCGATCTGGCCCAGCGCACCAGCCAGATGCTGGACCTCGTCGGACTGTCGGACCGCGCCGGTTCGCGCGCCGAAACCTACTCCGGCGGCATGAAACGCCGCCTCAATCTCGCCATCGGCCTGATGCACAATCCCCGCCTGCTTCTGCTGGACGAGCCGACCGTCGGCGTCGATCCGCAGTCCCGCAACCACATCTTCGAAGGCGTGCGCGCTTTGAATAAGCAGGGGCTTACAATTCTCTACACCAGCCACTACATGGAAGAGGTCGAAGCCCTCTGTGATCGCGTTGGGATCATGGATGGCGGCAAACTGGTCGCCTGTGACACCGTCCCCAAACTGATTTCGGGCCTGGGCGGCGCAGTGATCGAAATTGGCGTCGGCACCGCTGCGGTAACGGAGGAGCAGCTGCGCCAGCTCCGCCGCATGGAATACGCTGAGAGCGTCGAATTTGTTCCGGCGATCGCTTCGGAAGCGGATCCCGAAGACCTGCTCCTCACCGACGGTCTGCTCCGCATCCGCGCGCGGCAGATCGATCAGGCGCTGCCGGAACTGATCGCCGCACTCTACGAAGTCAGGATTTCGCTGCGCTCGCTCAATATTCAGCAGCCGAACCTGGAGACCGTTTTCCTGGCCCTTACCGGCAAATCGCTCCGAGACTAAAGGGCACGAAAACTCTGCGGAAATTAGGAATAAAGATGACGACAACAGAGCCATTGCGCACTGTGGCATGGAACGCAGGCCGGGTGCGCCTGATCGATCAGACCGTTCTGCCGGAGCGCTGCGAATATATCGAATACAGTGACTGGCGTGAGGTGGCAGAGGCGATCCGCAGCATGGTGGTGCGGGGCGCACCCGCCATCGGCTGCACGGCGGCACTGGGCATGGCTCTCGGCGCGCAGAGCATCTTGGAGAAGGAGCGGCAGCCCTTTCTGGCACGTATGGACGAGATCGCCGCCGTGTTTCGCGCTTCGCGCCCGACCGCCGTGAATCTGTTCTGGGCCGTGGATCGTCTGGCTGCACTGGCTGCACGAACGGAAGGCAAGGCCGCCGTGATCCAGGCTGCGCTGCTGACGGAAGCGCTGGCGATGCTGGAGGAGGATGTCGAAACCAACCGCCGTATGGGTCGGTTGGGAGCGGAGCTGTTGCCTGCAGAGGGAACCGTTCTGACCCACTGCAATGCGGGGGCGCTCGCCACCGTCGGCTACGGCACCGCGCTCGGCGTGATCCGGGCCGCAATGGAGG
>JAYTGR010000508.1:0-12372 GCA_043733205.1 Chthonomonadaceae bacterium | reverse complement strand
TGCCGTCCACGCAGGTCGGACTGCCGAGATAACACCAGTACCATCCGTCACGCTTCGAGCGGGGATCCCCAGCCACATCGATTCCCCGTGAATTTACGGTGGAAGAGGGCTGTGGCTGCCCCCAGAGGTAACGGTCGGACTGCCCGGAAGCCCGCACAACGGAGACTGGAAGCTCGAGATACTCGACCTTGTCGGTGGCGATATTGACGCGGCCTATACAGTACGCAGGCCCGAGATGCTGCCCCGCATCGGTAAAGCACAGGAAGTAGTGAAAGCCCTCGGTGACGATGTTGCAGAACTGGGACGGAAAAACCACGGTCGGTGGGCTGCTGTGCTTAAGATCGATGTTGGACAGAAACTGGTACTCCCCTGTCTTAGGGTCGAAGCGGCGATAGTCCACTTTCTCGACGAGCGACTGCGTCTTGACGAGTCTGCCGGATTTTATGTCGATCACCTGATGATCGGAAGTCTCCTGAGCGAACCAGTAGGCATACCGTTTGTCCCAGTGCTGCGTATAGAGCGCTTTGCCGACAGCATCGAATCGCCATAGGGATTTGCCCTCCTGCCCGGGTGCGAGACTGGTAAGGGTCAGACCTGTGGGCCGTTCCGGCACGTCGTGGTACCCGCCGCGCCCCTGTAAGATCGCGGCAGTGCCATCGGGCAGATGCCCGAAAACGGGCGTGTTGTAGTGCGTCAGCGAGTCCTCGGAAACCCAGAGCGTTTTGCCGGTGTTCTTGTCGAGGCCGCGCAGGTAGTTCCACGGATCTTTCGCCTCACGCTTGGGGTCGGCGATGTCGCGCGGCTCCATATTCACCACCGTGTCCCCGAAGAGCATCGGTTCGAACTGTTTATTGAAGGGCCGGCCATTGGTCGGCTGCCAGCGGCGCATCCAGACAGGCTTCCCACGATAGTCATAGCAGCCGAGCGAACCGCTGGTATTGTAGAACCAGACATGTCTGCCATCGGTAACCGGCGAGGCAGACGTCGAATCGCTGAAACCGTAGGCATAGTCGCTGTCCTCGGTGCCGGGCAGATCGACGGTCCAGAGAATTTTGCCTGTACGACTGTTGAGACAGTAACCGACGACCTCGTGGCCCTGCTTCCTGTCGGTGCCCGATTCCAGCGGCTTCATCGTCGTGAGAAAGAGCCGGTCTCCCCACACGACGATGCCGCTCTGACCTTCCTCCGGGAGCGTGGTGCGCCAGACGATGTTTTCGTTACGCGTGAGGCTCCAGTGTACTGGAACATTATGCCCGGTCACGCTCCAGCTGCCGTTTGGCCCAGCGGGCTGCGGCCAGTTGTCGGCGAAGGCGAAGGACACAGATAGTGCGAGAACGGCAAGGACGCTCAACACCGAAACACGGGCGCTGCGATGCATCTGTTCTGATACTCCTGTCGATAGGGAATTTAACCGCTTTTTTCCACAGCAGCCGTTGGTATTCCTGCATCCGAACCAGAACGTAGAGCGACAATAAAAAATGATTGACAGAAACAGACGATGTACGTTATAATTTCTCCAGTGCGCAATCGTATGCGCATTTCACGCATACGATTGCTCAGCAGGATACAATACGGAATTATGGGAGAAAATATGCCTGTCACGGCAAAAGATATCGCTCGCGAACTGGGGCTGTCGCAATCGACCGTCTCGCGGATCCTGAACGGAGATGAACACCACCGCGTCTCCATCCAGACACGTGAGCGCATCCTGGCGACGGCACAGCGGCTCGACTACCGGCCCAACGCTCTTGCGCAGTCCTTGCGCCGAGGCCGTACGAACGTGGTCGGTCTCTACACCAGTCACCGGTACGACGCCCGCAACGATTTTCTGTCTGAGATACTTGGCGGCCTGCAGCTGGCCTGCGCGCGCCACCATCTGGATCTGCTTCTGCATTGCGGCTACGCTGGCCGCACATCGGACGATACGTTCAATGCCTTACGTGATGGTCGTATGGATGGACTGTTCCTGCACACCTCTCCAGACGATCCGCTCGTTGCCCGTCTCAGTGCGTCGGAGATGCATGTGGTGGCACTGGCCGATCCTCTGCCCAGTCTGCCTGCAGTGACGTGCGATGACGCCGATGGGATGCGGCAGATCGTTGCGGCTTCCCATGCCCGCGGTTATAAGCGATTCGCATTTCTCGCACCGGAGTTTGCCCTGGCGTCGGTAGAGCGGCGGCGTGTGACCTGGGAAAATCTGATGCGGATAATCGAGGTGCCTCCGGAAGAGGCACGGGTCTTTCGCCTGCCGGTAGAGGATGCGAACGCAGTTCTCGATGACCTTCTGGCGTGGCAGGATAGTCGACCGATCGCGGTCGCCTGCTGGAACGACCGCACCGCGTACAGCCTGCTGCGCGCCTGCGCCGAACGCCAGGTTGCTGTGCCGCAACAGATCGCGGTCACCGGCTTCGATGGATTTCTGGACGATAAACTGCCTGCACGCCGTCTGACAACCATCGGCTGTCCGTGGGTCGATGTCGCGGTACAGGCTGTCGAACTCCTGGTGCGCGGGATCGGGGGCGAAACCATTCCGATCGAAACCACTCTGCCGGTCACGCTGCTGTCCGGCGATACGATCTAGCGAAAATATCGATTCTATCCCCTTTTGGGAGACGCCATGACGGCGGGAGAAGGAGTGCGAAATGATCCGAACACAAGGTGCGCAGCTGACCAAAGGCCTGCTTATTGCGGGAGGACTGCTGACATGGGGGCAGGCGCAGGGACGCCAGGCCGCTGCAGGCAAACCGTCGGTCGTGAAGATCGTCGAGGAGAACGGCGCATTTCATTTGACGCGCAACGGCGCCCCCTTCCTCATCAAGGGCGGCGGCGGCGACGGAGCCCGCCAGCTCCTCCACGACAGCGGCGGCAACTCGTTTCGGACCTGGGGGGCGGACGACCTCGGCGCGCAGCTCGATGAGGCCCAGCGCCTCGGCCTGACGGTCACCGTAGGGATCTGGCTGGGCCATAAGGAGCACGGCTTCGACTACAACAACGCCGATCAGGTCGCCACGCAGTATGAGATGGCGAAAAAAGCCATTCTGCGCTACAAAGATCATCCGGCCGTGCTGATGTGGGGCATCGGCAACGAGATGGAAGGCTATGAGAAGGGCGACAATGCGGCGATCTGGTCGGCGATCAACAACATCGCTTCTATGGCCAAGCGCCTCGATCCCAACCATCCCACCATGACGGTCCTCGCAGAGATCGGCGGCGACAAGGTGAAAAACGTCCACCGTCTCTGCCCGGACATCGATGTTGTCGGCATCAACTCCTACGGCGGAGGTCCTTCCATTCCCACGCGCTACAAGCAGGCGGGCGGCACGAAGCCCTATGTGATCACCGAATTCGGCCCGCCCGGTGTCTGGGAGACCGGTAAGAACGACTTCGGCGCGACGCCGGAGCTGAGCAGCACCGCGAAAGCCATGCTCTACCGCAAGACCTGGGATTCGGCCATTGCCGGACAGAGTCAGTGTCTCGGAGGATATGCATTCGCGTGGGGTTTCAAACAGGAAGCGACGGCCACATGGTTCGGCATTCTCCTGCCAGACGGCAGCAAACTCGGCGCAGTCGATGCCCTGACAGAGGCCTGGACAGGCAAACCACCTGCCAATCGCTGCCCAGAGCTGAAAAGTCTCAGGATCGAAGGCAGCGATCAGGTAGAGCCCGGCGCGACCGTTAAAGCCGCACTCGATGTGACCGATCCGGATGGCGATCCGCTCAAAGTTGTCTGGGTCCTGCAGAGCGACAATGCGCGGATGAACACCAACGGCGACAAAGAGAACGCGCCGCCTACTTTCGCCGATGCCATCGTCCACGGCAGCAGTACGGGCGTGGAACTGCACATGCCGAAGACCGGAGGAATCTATCGCCTGTTCGCCTACGTCCACGACAGCCACAACGGCGCGGCCGTCGCCAATGTGCCCGTGCTGGTCAAAGGCGGCACTACCGCGCAGATCGTAAAAGGCGGCGACAGCGCACCGATTACGGCTGGCAAAGCGGCTGGCCTGCCCTTCAATGTCTATTCCGAAGGCGGAGAAGCCGGACAGGTCTTCATTCCCTCCGGCTATATGGGCAACGTCAAGGCGATTAAGGCGGACGAACGCTGCACCGTCAAGCCTCACTCCGGCAAGACCTGCATGCAGTGGGACTACACCGCTTCGACCGACTGGGGCGGCGTTGTCTGGCAGAGCCCTGCCAACGACTGGGGCGATCTGGCAGGCGGCAAGAATCTGACAGGTGCGACCAAACTCACCTTCTGGGCGCGGGGCGAAAAGGGCGGCGAAGTCGTCACGTTCCTGTGCGGCGTCATCAGCCGCGACAAACCTTTCTTCGACACCGTGCAGACGAAGCTGGACAAAGCGGCGCTCACGCCCGAATGGAAGCAGTACACCATCGATCTCAAAGGCAAAGATCTCTCCCGAGTCAAGACCGGCTTCGGCTGGACCCTCGCCGCGAACGGTCAGCCTGTCACCTTCTACCTCGATGACATCAAGTACGAATAGCCGCTCACCTTTTTGTCTCAGCGTGAAAACAGAACTGAAATCGTACCGATACAAGGTCTTCGACAAGTTCCCGCGCACCCATAAAAAACATGACGCGGGGACTGTCGCCTTTAGGCGAGCAGTACGGTTCTCACCGTATCCTGCATCTCGATCCACTGATAGCTTCCGACGGTCTTGACGTCTGCGTCGTCGCCTTTGGCGAGGGGTGAGTAGCTGGGATGGTGATGCACTTTGTAGGGATTGTTGCTGGCGGCATTGTAGCAGGAGATGAGCGCCCATCTCGGTTCGGCGCTGCGGTTCTGGTCCGACCGGTGGAGCAGGTTGGAGTGGAAGAACAGGGCGTCGCCGGGGGCCATTTCGCAGTAGACGAGTTCCAGGCGTTTCAGGGCTTCGTTCACGCGCTCCATGTCGGCACCGGTCTGTTCGCCGGTCACACCGTGTTCGATGCGGCCCATGCGCTGGGAGCCTCGGATGACCTGAAGGCAGCCGTTTTCGCGGGTCGCCTTGTCCACGGCGATCATGCAGCTGGCCATGTCGGGAAACAGGCAGCCGTTGTTGTACCAGTAACCGTAGTCCTGATGCCACTCCCACGCTCCGCCCACGAACGGCTCCTTCATATTCATCTTGTGATGATAATGATAGACCTCACCTCCCAGCAAAATCTCCATCGCATCGACGATGCGGTGACTGCGGGTGACCGCGCTGTAGATATCGTTGCCGAGTTCGTTGCGGAGCGCCAATCGGGTGACACCGCCTTGCGCGTCCCGCCGCGCGAGTTTGTCGCCATCCAGGCGGGCATCGGCGCGGGCGATTTTCAAGAGCAGGTCGGCCTCTTCGACATCGAAGAGGCCGCGCACCATCAGGTAACCGTCAGTATGGAACGCGCTCACCTGGACATCGGTCGGTGTAAAGGGATACATAAGACTGTTCTCCAACTGTTCGTAACAAAGGTTTAGCGTGCATAAGGAGCGCAGATCGGATCGCCGATGACCATGTCTTTCCAGTGGATATACTGGGAGGCCATGTAGAAGCTCTCGGCGAGCGTGTAGCCTGCGGTGTACCGGGCGAAGAGGATATCGGCGCGCGCGATGCTGTCGGCGAAAGGCTCCGAAACATAGCCTTTACAGCCCGTCACTCCCTGCGCGATCATGTCGCCTATCAGCGACTGACCGGACGCGTTCGGGTTCTCGAAGGTGCGCGCACTCGTGGACACTGCCGTCTCCGCAATCGCACCCGACAGAAAACGGAGGCTGTTGTACGCCTCTTTATCGAAACGGCTGTCGTTACTGCCCCACGAGAAATATCCCGCCAGCCCTGCCGTTCCGCCTGGAAACCGATTGGCCGTGTCCAGAATACTGACCAGACCGCGTTTGGTCAGTATCTGGTGTGCCTCCCGCATACCGTCGTTGACGGGCTTATAGCCGTCGTCCTCGTGCCCAGGCCCGGTATGGATCAGAAACGGCCCTTTCGACGGTTTGGCCGCCAGGGCATCGTCCACGAGCCGTAGGCAGTCGGCGCGTGTATAACCGATCAGACGTGTGACGAGGTAGAGATTGTAATGGGAGTGCGAGAAGCGTTCGCTCCGTCCGAAATAAGGATTGGGGCTGCGGGTCGTGAGCTGCGTCCAGTCCATGGTCGCCAGCAGGCTGTCTACGCTGAAACCTCCTGCCGGGCCTTCGTGCGTGCGAATGGGCAGGCCTTTGGTCAGAAGAATATAGTCGATTTTCAGCTTACTCGCGGCAAGGTACGTCTTGATCGGAGTCTCGATCTGATCGTGAAACTCCTGCAGGGAGCACTCTTCGTCCAGCGCTGCCGTGATCCGAACCAGGTTGGCGCGCGGCAGCTTGTGCTTCAGCCGGTAGTAGTTGGCAATCGCCACGGAGTCGTCACTGCGTGCATTTTCCACAAGAAGCACCCGATCGACCGCGACAGATCCCGGTCTCTGCTGCGCCCGGACGAGCGTGGTGCAGGCGAGAAGGCAGGCAATGAAGACCATGCTCAGACGGCAGACAGACATTCGGTACTCCCGTACAAATTCAATGCGCCCGTCTCGTGTCAAAGGCCCATTGCGGCGAGCAGTTCGACGATCTTTCCCCAGCGTTCGGGGTGCGACGCGTGGGCATGTACAGGCACAAACCCGATACTTCGATAGATTTTGATCGCCGCAAGACGCTCATCCTGAGTCTCCAGCACTGCATCTTTGCAGCCCAGCCGCACGAACTCGTGGAGCACTGCCAGCGTAATGGCATAACCGAGGTGTTTGCCGCGATGAGCCGGGGAGACAGCCACCCAGTGCAGATAACCGGAGTCAGGAAACACGTCCGGGAGCAGGCGCGCCGATGCGGTCGCGACGATCTGTCCGGCATATTCCATCACGTACACCGCTTTGACGTCCGGTGCGGCGATCAGCGTCTCCTGCACCCATTCGGGCGTCCATTTCGCATCGTCGAAGGCTGCCTGCATGAGAACAGCCAGGGACTCCAGATCGGATTCCTTATAGAGACGCAGTGCATACCCCTCCGGCAGATCGGGCACAGCAGGCAGATTCTCCAGGTCGGAGCGGCGCATCAACAGTTGAGACATAGTAGGTTCTCTTTCCGAGTTCGTGACTTCCTACGTATTGTATCGCCTTCCTTCCAATCCGTCAATAGCCCCCAATGCGAACGTATATCGCCGGCATCTCCAAGAAAATTCGGATCGACGTAGCGGCACAGGACAGGGAGGAGGTAGAATACAGAAAGCCAGCCCTGCGAGAATTCAACGCCCACGTGTTCGAAAGGAAAGCAACGCATGCCTGTAGTCCTCGATATATCCAGTTCTCGGTCCCCCAAAAAGAGTACCGGCAAGCCTAAACCCCCCGCTGGTCCCAAGCCGGGAGTGCTCATCGGCCTGGGCATCGCGGCGGTTCTTGCTGTCTCGTTTGCCGTATGGTTTTTCGCTTTCCGAGGCGGTGCCAGCTCCAGTGAAGCCGCACCGTACAACAACTCTACACGGAATCTCAATGCCCCTGCGGGCGGGACCAGTGGGAACAGATCCGGAACGGGATCGAGAGTGGCCCCCGGCCTGCCGGGCGGCTAATCACCATGCAGATCCTGCGGCGCGCACTGCGTCGATCGCTTCGCTCTGCGGGAAGAGACAGGCTGTGTCGTTGACCGCAGAGGTCCGGCAAATAACTGCGACTTCCAGGCACCGGCTTTGTCTTATCGTTGAGACAGCTGCGGCGCCAGCGGATCGATTTGAAGGCAGAAGCTAAACGAGGAGACGGAACGATGCTCGATGTAAAGACAGGCGGCGGTTCGGTACAGTGCGACGGCGTATCCCGCCGCTCGTTTGTACGACTGGGCGCGCTCTCGGTACTCGGTCTGACCCTGCCCGATCTGCTGCGCGCGGAAGCGGCGCAGGCGGCTGAGAAGGTCGCGAACAACGCCCGTGCCAAGAACGTCCTGTTGATCTATTTGGGCGGCGGCCTCACGCACCACGATACGTTCGACCCGAAACCGGATGCGCCGCAGGAGATTCGCGGCAAGTACGGCGTTATCCCCACCGGAATCGCCGGCCTCAAGTTCTCGGAAAAGATGCCGGAACTGGCCAAGTGTACCGATATTTTCGCGCTCTGTCGGTCGCAGGTGACGGGCAGCGACCATCACGAAACCGCCGCGCAGTGGATGCTGACCGGCAACTACGGCGTGATGCAGGGCGGCGACTATCCGTCCATCGGTTCCATCGTCACGCACGAAACGTCTCCGCTCAACACCCTGCCCCCCTACGTCGCGGTGCCGAAGAATCACTCGTTCACCTGGGAACTCGGCAAGGCCGCCTGGCTGGGCGAGCGCTATGAATCGTTCAAGACGGGCAATCCCTCCGATGCGAACTGGAAAGTGCCGAACCTCTCGCTGCTCGCCGATGTGCCGCAGGACCGCCTGAACCGGAGGGAAGGCATGCTCAAATCGATCGACAATCTGGCGCGGCGCGTGGACGCCTCCGACCAGTTGGCCTCGATGGACACGTTCTATCAGCGGGCGACCCAGATGCTTCTCGCTTCTGAAGCGCGTCAGGCCTTCGATCTGACGCGTGAACCGGACAAGGTGCGCGACGCTTATGGCCGCGATGTCTGGGGCACGCAGGCGCTGCTCTCCCGCAGACTTATCGAAGCCGGCGTCCGCTTTGTGCTGCTGGGCCAGGGCGGATGGGATATGCACAGCAATATTTTCCCAGGATGCGACACCTCCCTCCCGCGTCTCGATCATTCGATCGCCACTCTGCTGCGAGACATGAAGGACCGCGGGCTCCTGAAAGATACCCTGGTGGCAATGTACGGCGAATTCGGACGCACCAGCAAGATCAACAAAGACAACGGCCGGGACCACTGGGGCAATGCAGGCGTCATGCTTTTCGCCGGCGCAGGCGTCCGCGGCGGTCAGGTCATCGGCACGACCGATGAGCGCGGCGAGTATGTCACGGATCGCCCTATCAAGCCGCCGGAAGTCGCAGCGACCATCTACTCCGCCCTCGGCATCAACTACGAGAAAACCCTCGTGACACCGCAGGGACGTCCCGTCGCCATTCTTCCGGAATGCGAACCCATCAAAGAACTCTGGACCTAGAATCAGATGGATTAGCGCCCTTATCGCCCTCCGAAAAAGCTTTTTCGGAGGGCGATATTTTATTGTGGTCTCAAATCGAAATTCCCTGGTCTACGGAGGCGAGAGCGGCATCAGAAGCGCTGTGCAGCGGCCCTGCCTCCACATAACCCAGGCTTTTGGCCAGATTTAACATAGGTTCGTTGTCGAAAATGACATGGCAGACGGCCTGCGGCAGATTGTCCAGAATATAGCGGGTGGCGAACGTGCAGACGGCCTTCCCAAACCCTTTCCGCAGATGCACCTCCTGGGTCCGAACCGCTGCCAGTTCCCATTCTGTCTCGCTGTGTTTCAACACGGCGGCCGCAGAGACGATGGTGTTCTGGACCATCGCCGCGCAGAACTGATAGCCTTGCCGATGCCATTCCTCCCATTCGGGATAGGTGGGTGCGGGGAGCCCATTGGTGCGAAAGGCCTGCTGAACACGATAGAGATCCGCGTTCAGCGCCAGCCACCGAACCCACTCGACCTCAGCAGGCTGAAAAGATTCACGGGTACAGATCAGGGTAAGTATCGTCAATTCCGTAGGGGTGTTGTCCATGCCTTCATTTTCCAGATCGCAGGCCTCGATTCCTGCCCTCTGGACATTCTGCCGACGGACTGTTATAATAGCTGCACAGAGGTTCTCCCGTCGGAACGTGCCGGATCGCTGTCGGAGAGTCTGCAGCGGCGGCATCTCAGGATTGGGATTCGTCTTTTTTCCCCTGCCGCCGGGTAAGCCTTTCAAGGAAGCTGAGGACATTGTCGTTCATGAGTGATTCCTCATTTTCAACCGCTCTCGATACGCTCAAAGAGCATCTCGTCGGGTATGACGACGGAGTCGAGCAGTACAAACTCGCGCTGTTGACTGGACAGCACATGCTGCTTGTCGGCCGCCCTGGACGCGGCAAATCCTATCCCGCCCGCCTGTTTCTAGGCGCGGTGCGCAACGCCCGCCTGTTCCGCACTCAGATCACCGCCTATACCATGCCCGACCATCTGGTGGGCGCTCCCATTCCGGAAACCTATCTGCGTGAAGGCCGCCAAGTCTATAACACAGAGAACGGCATCCTCACGTGCGATCTGGCCCTCCTCGAAGAGTTCAGCGACGGTCCTGTCGCGCTTGCCCGCTCCCTCAATACCATTCTTTACGAACGCACCTTCGAGGTCAAAGATCAGCCGCCTCTGCCCGCTCAGCTGCATTCCGCGCTTCTGACCGCCAATCAAGCCCCGCATGGCGAAGAGTGGAAAGCGGTCTGGAGCCGAATCGCCTTTCGATTTACGCCAGCGGAAGTGACGTCGCCCTGGGGCCGGTTCGAGACCGGCAACGTCTATATGCATACGCACGGCCATGCGCCGAACCTGCCGCTGGTCGACATCGAACAGGTGCGCGAACTTTCCGAACAGCGCGAACGCATGGAGATACCGCCCGGTGTACTGCTCGTTGAGAGTTGGATCTCCGGTGAGTTCCATCGCCGCTGTCAGGAAGATGTCCATCTCGGGCGTTCCGGCCTGTTCTCCTCCGACCTGCGCCGTGAGAACCTGTTTCTGGATGTCATCTGCGCAGGCGCGATCCTGGAAGGCCGTCCTCGTGCCGACTACGCCCATGTACGCCGCTATCTGCCCTTCGCGCTGCCGCTGGGCGACGACCATGATGGCATTGCCGCCCACAACATTCTCAACGAAGTGCTGGAGAAGATCCTGCCGCGCAAAATGACGCGGGACGAGTTCGAACTCTACGATGCGCTCGGAGACCTCGCGCGCCAGATTCTGGATCATCAACATCAGGCCCGGCGTGGCGCAGGAGAGTTCCGCCTCCGTCTGCCAGGGATGCCGACGATCTTTGCCGCTCGAAGAGAACTGCTTGGGCATCTCGGCAAAGTGCGCGGCATTGCTGGGGCGCAGCATATCGTTGAGGTGCTGCGACAGGCTGTCATCAAAATGGATATCGAAGACGCATGAGCGCCTCGCAGCCGCCGCCTCCCTCCCAAGCCCTGGCGCTCCTGCTCGCTCTGCTGGAGCGGCTGCAGGCCTGGCTGGTGTTTCTCAGCCAGATCCTCACTGCGAACGGCCGCAAACGGGTGCGGGCACGCCGCCCCTGGCAGATCCGCATCCGAGGCAAGCAGCAGGCACGGATACGACGCGAAGATGTCGAGCGCCTGCTTCAACGCCATCAGGCGCTGAAGGATCTTGACAGAATCGCCGCTCATGCAGGAACGTTTCGCACTCCCGAAAGCGAATTCTTTGCCGATCCCTCTCAGGTTGAGGCACTGATGCGGCGTCTGCTCCAGGAGAATCCGCCCTGGCTCTATCTGTCGCGTGTTCTGCACGGTGGTGAACAGGGCGGAGAGGCGCACAGTGCAGAGGTCGTCTACCGCGAACAGGAGACGCGCGAAATGCAGGAGGTGACGCTCTTCGTCCCGGACGAGGTGTGGCGTGACAAACCGCTGGCCTCTCTGACGATGCAGCCCGCCCGGAATCTGCGCGAGGTCTGGCAGGCCCGGATACTGGACCAGGTGCTGCCTCCCTCGCTGCTTCTCGACCGCCAGCAGCGAGGTGAAATCTTCATTCCCGTGCGGCAGGCGCAGCGCCAGCGCCTGGAGTTTCTTCCGGAACGACGCAGCCTCGAACAGCTGGTGCGCAGACTGGTTCCGATACCCATCGAAACCGAGAGCGGCAGCGGACGCGGCGGACAGCTGCTCTATTTTCTTCTCGACAGCAGCGCCTCGATGCGCGGCCCGCACGCGACCCTGGCAATGACTGTGATCGCCTGCGTTCTGCGCGCCAACATGGGCCAGCGCGATACGCGTTATCTCTTCCGCCATTTCGCGGAAGAGGTATGGCCGCCCAACCTGGAGCTGCCTCTGCAGGCCCGAACCGTACAGGAAAAAGATCGGCTGTTCGATACGATTCTCGCGACCAGTTTCAATGGAGCGGCCACCTATATCAACGATGCGCTCGCCATCGTTCTCACGGACGTCACGAACCTGCGGCGGGAGGAGAACCTGGATGCGGCGCTGCTGCTGGTCACGGATGGCCGTTCGGAGATCCTGCCTTCGACCCATCTCCGCTTTCACGAGGCGCGAATCCAGGTACACACGGTCATGGTCGCCCCAGAACGCAACCCCAGTCTCGAAGCACTCTCCGAAACCTTCACGACACTGAACATCACACCATAATTTCTGCACACCGGGTTAAAACCCCGCGCTAATAGGGAATGTCCACTTTCGCGGAATCGAAGGCATCGAGTC
>JAYTGR010000507.1:0-4761 GCA_043733205.1 Chthonomonadaceae bacterium | reverse complement strand
GTGACCGTCAGGCTGCGGCGCACCTCGTCAGTCACCAGGATACGGGTTCCGAGCGGCTTGTTCAGATCCTGTACGCGGGATGCCACATTGACGGCGTCGCCGATCACCGTCATCTGACTGCCCTCCTCGCTGCCGACCCGGCCTGCGATCACGGCGCCGCAGTGCAGGCCCAGGCCGATATCGATGGAGGGGCGTCCTTCCAAGGCCCAGCGCTGGTTGAGCGGCGTCAAGCCCGCCGCGATCTCCTGCGCCGCAAGAACTGCACGATCGACATGGTTTGCATAGGCGTGCGGCCAGCCGAAGACCATCAGCAGGCCATCTCCTGTGACTCCCAGGACCGTGCCGCCGTAGGCGAAGACGATCTGCGCCATCTCGTCGAAATGCTCGTTGATCTGCCGAAACACCGCTTCCGGCGGGAGTTTTTCGGCGAGACCGGAGTAGCCGCGAATATCGGAGAAAACGATGGTCGCATTGACCTGGATGCCGCGCCCTTCCGCAAGCTCCGGATTGTTCAGGATCTCCTGCATCACTTCGGAGCCGACGTAACTGCGCCAGTGCGCCTCCACGCGCCGCCGCGCCGTCTCCTCCTCGGCAAGGCGGGTCTGCACTCCGCTCCAGGCGGCGACAGCGCCCGCTGTCAGGGGTCCCAGGATCGGCACCAGCAGTCCGGGGCCGCTGAAGAGCATCTGGGATACTGCCAGATAGCCGCCTGCGAGGCCCGCCAGCGCGGCCGCCCCCCAGCCCGTTCGCAGGCGCAGCAGGCAGAGACTGGCCGCCGCAGCGAACAGCAGATCGAGCGCCAGCTCCGCATAACGGGGAACGGTGTGCAGGAAACGGTGGGCAAGCATGCCGTTGAGGAGATTGGCGTGAATCTCCACGCCCTTCGCGATCGGTGAAGTCGGGTTCGGCTTGTCATCGGCAGTGCCATGGGTCTCGCCTATCAGAACGATCCTGCCACGCACCAGTTCCGGGCGTCTGGCAAGATCGTCCAAAATGTCGCTGTAGGAGAGATGCGGGATCGTGCCGGGAACGCCTGCGAAGTCGATCCGCATCATGCGGTCCGGGTCGGATCGGAGCTGCCGCCAGAAGAGGATGTCTGTCGGAGTCGCCAGGAGAGCATCTGTCGGACGTGGATTGGAGGGCGCGGTAAACTGCCCGAACATAGCGGCCGACAGGCTGGGCAGCCAGTGGCCCTGGTTGTCCTGGGCGAAGAGCCGCGCTGTGCGATAGACCCCGCTTTCCGCCGGAACATCCACTGCGCCCACAGCGGCAGCGGCCTCACGCAGCGGCAGTGTCGGCAGGCCGAGCGTGTAGGCATTGACAGGAACATCCGATGTCTGTACGGGGAACCTGAGGTCGTGCGCTTCCAGCCAGGGCTGGAGGCCACGGTCGGCGACGACGGTGCGCTCGCTCTCGCTGACCGTCTCCCCGCGATTTGCCCGCTGATAGAGGCCGAGCACGACATGGCCGTTGGCCCGTATCGCCTGCGCGAAAGCCAGATCGTCGGCGGGATCGTCGGCAGGCTGGTCGAAGAGCACATCGAAGCCGACTACGGCGGCGCCTGCGGCCTGAAGCCGCCGCAAAAGCAGCGCATGACGCAGACGGGGATGCAGGCGATTCACTTTGCCTTCGGAGTCCAGCGTCTGCTGGTCGAGTGCGATGATGACGACGCGGGGATCGAGACGCCTTTTGTGCGGCAGACGGAACCGAAAATCCTGCGCGGCGGCCTCATAGCTGCGCAGCGGAGGAACGAACTGAAAAGCCGCGAACGCCGCAATGGCCGCGATGACAGCCGGAAGCAGGGCACGTCTTGCCTCGGTCTTCGGCTCTTTCGCAGCCACTAAGATCCGCCTGAAACCGTCTTGATCGTGTCCTGCCTGACTTCGATCAGGGCGTCACTGGGCGATTTTGCCCGAATGCGGGCGCGGAATCCGTCGGGAGTCTTCTCGTATTTCAACAGCCGCCCCCCATCGATGTTGTCGAGTATCGAAGCGACGGAAGCCGCGTCGGCGTTCAGTCCCTGCAGATCCGTCAAGCCGACCTCCGAGGGATAGCCGCTGGTGGCGTCGTCTGCAGAGGCGATGGCGGTCTGGAGGGCGCGGGCGGCATGCAGGGCGCGGGCATACGCCGCCCGATCCGGGTCGTCTGCATCGTGACCGGCAAGATGGTTCAGGTGTACTTTTGCGGCCAGATGCGCCGCCAGCCGCAGCACATACTGCTCTTCGAAATCCGTCAGCGCATGCCGAAATCTGTTTTTCGGCTCGGCCAGAACATCGGTTTGCGGCCCCATCGCATCGGTCTGCTGGGTCTTCCAAAGCTGCTTTTCGGAGGCGCGCATGGCGGCGGCGGCAGGCGCCTGCTTCGCCGCAGGATCCACCTTGATCTCCTGGCCTGCGAACACGGAGATGGCAGGCGGGCCGATGTGCTTCACCAGAACGTCCACCCTGCCTTCGTAGACGGAGATATAAGTCGCCCCATTTTTGTAGACCAAAACGCTGAAGCGGGTGCCGCGCACCGCCGCCTGAGCGGTGGGGGTCTCTATCTTGAATTCAGAACTGCTGGACAGAAACTTGCTGACTCGAGTCCAGATACGGCCGACGCTGAGCGAGAAGCCCCGCCGCCGCGCGCCTTCCGTGCGGATGTAGGTGTTATAGAGCACTTTAAAATCGGCATTCGGTCCAATTTTGATGACGGTTTCGTCCGGAAAGCGGATATGCGCCGCTGCTGCCCTGCCGGTCAGCACTTCGTCTTCGGAGAGAACCTTCTCGTGCAGTTCCGCCTGAATCTTCTTTTTCGCAGCCGCGCGGTAGAGCGCGGTCGGCTTCAGCAGGGCGGAGATCTCCGCGTACTTTTCGGCCTGCGCGTTCTGATCGCCATCGTACATCAGCCCCAGCAGGCCTGCCAGCGCTGCCGCCGCCAGAATGAACAGCACCTTGCGCCGCCGTTCGGGCGCACGCTCCAGCCGTATGCGTTCGCGCTTCGCCGCCACAACGCGTCTTTTGACCGCCAGCATATCCCGGATCATTTCCGCTTCCGGTTTGATCTCATTTAGCATCCGTTTCCCCCTGCGTACTGCTTTGTCACACACCAGCGTATCTGCACCACCAAACAGAAGACGGGTATTGCTGATTTTCAGTCGGGATAGCGGGCGAAGTTTCTCACTGCTGCCCCAAGGTGCTCGCATTGTTGTTGATTGTATCCGACTGCCGCGCACAAAATCATCCCCCATTCGGCAGACTTAGTCGGAAAGTCGGGCCTGCCGAACAGGCGCTGCACAATCGTTCTGCCGTATTGGCCCCCGTGCGAAGCGAGTATAACGCTTTCGAATGTTCTTTTCGACATTGGCGCAGTACTTCCTGCTCGCCTGCAGGGAGTGTGAACTAATCGTCACCTCTTCGGTCAATGGAGCGCAGACGCCAAAAACCGGAAGCGTCGTGCTTCCGGCCGGCCGGTATCTTATAGAATTGAAGGGCGGTCACTCGTCGTCCTGATAGGCTTCTACGCTGGGGATCGCGCCGCCGGGGCGGAACATCTGTTCGACTTGATCTTTGCTGACGAGGAGTTCGCGGGGTTTGGCGCCGTTGAGCGCGCCGACGATGCCTTTCTCCTCCATCATCTCGACGATCCGAGCGGCACGCGTATAGCCGATTCGGAAGCGGCGCTGCAGCATCGAGGTCGAGGCCTGGCCATTATTGACGACAAGGCGCACGGCCTGCTCGAAGAAGGCGTCGTCTACGTCTTCCGGAGCTTCCGCACCCGTGAAAGCGCTGCCGCTGGAGGAGGCAGTCGGCACCGTGATCGTGTAGTTCGGCTTGCTCTGTTCCTTCAGGTAGTCGACCAGGGCATTGGTCTCGGTTTCGCTCAGATAACAGCCCTGAATTCGGACGGGTTTGGCGGCGTCGATCGGCATGAACAGCATATCGCCGCGCCCGATCAGACGATCCGCGCCGGTCATGTCCAGGATCGTGCGGCTGTCCACCTGCGACGCGACCGCGAACGCGATACGTGAGGAGATATTGGCTTTGATGGTGCCGGTAATGATGTCCACCGACGGGCGCTGAGTGGCGATGACCAGATGGATGCCGGTTGCGCGGGCCAGCTGCGCGAGGCGGCAGATGCTGGTCTCGATCTCCGGCCCCTGCTGCATCATCAGGTCCGCCAGTTCATCGACGATCAACACGAGATAGGGCAGGCAGTCGTCTTCCGACATTTTCGCATTGTAGCCGTCGATATTGCGGGTTCCGATGGCTGCGAACAGGTCGTAGCGGCGGTCCATCTCTTTCAGCGCAGCCCGAAAGACGCCCGACGCCTGTTTGACATCGGTCACGACCGGATGCATCAGATGTGGGATGTCTTTCCAAAGGCTGAGTTCGACGCGCTTGGGGTCGATCATCAGCATCTGAACATCGCGCGGAGTATTGCGGTAGACCAGACTGGCGATCAGTACATTGAGACAGACCGACTTGCCGCTGTTGGTCGAGCCGCCGATCAGCAGGTGAGGCATGCGGGTCAGGTCGGCGTAGCGATACTGTCCGGCGACATCCTTGCCGAGCGCGACGGTCAGTTTGGAGGTGGCGTTTTTGAACTCGTCCTGATCGAGACACTCGCGCAGGCTGACCATGACAGGCGTCACGTTCGGCACTTCCAGGCCGATGGCGGACTTGCCAGGGATAGGCGCTTCGACGCGGACATCGATGGCGGCGAGGCTCATCGCCAGGTTGTCGGCGAGGCTGACGATCTTGCTGACTTTGATGCCGGGGG
>JAYTGR010000506.1:0-12378 GCA_043733205.1 Chthonomonadaceae bacterium | reverse complement strand
CCAATCCTGAGGAGCTGATTGGCGCGGCGCATGCGGGCTGTTACTCGATGCAGCTGGCGGCGATGCTTTCGGCCATCGGTCATCCGCCCACACGCCTGCACACCACCGCACTCGTGCATTTCGGCCCCTCGGGCGGCGGCTTCGCAATCACCGGTATCGACCTCGTAACCGAAGCCGAAGTGCCCGGCCTCGATAGCGCGGCCTTTCTGGAGCAGGCAGAGTCCGCAAAACTGAACTGCCCGGTCTCCAAAGCGCTCGCCGCAACACCGATCACTCTGAAAGCGACTCTTCTCTGATCCATAAGATCCATACGATCTGATCCATACAATCTGATCCATACAATCTGATCCATACGATCCTGGGGAGCCGCTCGTTTACGGGCGGCTCTGTTTCGATGGAGACAGATCATCCTGTTCAATCAGCGCCGCCAGCCGTCGAAAGCCGCTCAGCCGGAGAAGGAGATTGGCGACCCGCTGCGGAACTCCCAGACGACGCCGACACAGGAGACCATGGTGCAGAAGACCATGGTGCAGAAGGAGTAGACCCAATGGAGAGACTGCTGGAAGAGCCCAAGGCGGAACTCACCCCTTTTTCGATTTCGGACGCCGCATTGGAAGACGCGCAGACACTGAGAGAACGGATGCGGCGGGACGGCTATCTTTTCTTTCGAGGCTTGATCTCGGTGCCGCAGATCGGGGAGACGCGATCCGCGATCCTGAACGCGTGTGCGTCCGAAGGATGGCTGCTGGCAGGTTCGAGCCCGGAGGAGGGGATCGCAGCGCCGGGAGCGGCGCATACCGAGCCGGAACCTGGTTATATGACGGTCTACGATCAAGTTCTGCGCGGCGAGGCGTTCAGCACACTCGCCCACGATCCCCGGCTGATGACGGTGCTGCGAAGCCTGTTTGCGGAGGAGCCGCTGCCGCATGCCCGCAATATCGCGCGCATCATCTTTCCGCAGAACACGCTGCATACGACTCCGGCGCATCAGGACTATCTGCATATTCAGGGCACGGAAGAGACTTATACCGCCTGGATACCGCTGGGCGACTGTCCGCTTGAACTCGGCAGTTTGATCGTCATGCCGGGCTCGCATCGGGCAGGCGTCTGTTCCGTGCACCGCTCCTATGGCGCGGGAGGGGTGGGGATCGACACCGACGCGCTGTCCTATCCCTGGACCGGCAGCGATTTCAAGGCAGGCGATGTCGTGCTGTTTCACAGCCTGACCGTGCACAAGGCGCTCCCTAACCTCTCGCCGGATCGTCTGCGGCTCTCCGTGGATTTTCGTTATCAGCCGCTCTCTCACCCGATTGCCGCCTCGTCTCTCCAGCCGCACTACGAGCGGCAGACCTGGGACGAGATCTATGCGGACTGGACCAGCGCCTGTTTCCAGTACTACTGGCGGGATCTGCCAATTCGCTATGCGGACGACGACCTGCGTGTCGCAGCTGTGTGTCAGGCCGCTTACGGATCTCCGCAGGCGCCTCCAACTGAAGTGAATACCAAGGAGACACCCGAGTGAAGATTGGCATCAACCGCTGGACACTGCCCACGCATCTGACCCTGTCAGAATGCTTTGCGATAGCCAAGCAGGCCGGCTTCGACAGCATCGAGATCAATATCGCCGAAGACGGCGAACTGCGCACCGACAGCACGGAATCGGAAGTCCGCGCGATCGTCGCCTCGGCCGCCGATGCCGGAATAGAACTCTCCAGCCTCTCGACCGGGCTGGGATGGCGGTATCCGCTCACCTCCCCCGATGCGGGCGTCCGCACAAAGGCCATCGATGTCATCAGGAAGTCGCTGGAGGTGGCCACCTGGATGGGCGTGGACACGATTCTGGTGGTGCCGGGCGTCGTCAATGCCGATATCGCCTACGATTCGGCTTACGAGCGCGCGCAGGAGGGGCTGAGGGCAGTGGCCGCAGAGGCGGAAGCGCGCAGCGTTTCCGTCGGTGTCGAGAATGTCTGGAACAAGTTTCTGCTCTCGCCGCTGGAGTTCCGCCGGTTTCTCGATGAGATCGGCAGTCCTTACATCGGCGCCTATTTCGATGCGGGAAACGTACTGCTCTACGGCTTCCCGGACCAGTGGATCCGAATCCTGGGGTCGCGGATCCGCAAAGTGCACGTGAAGGACTTCAAGACGGGGATCGGAAACATGGGCGGTTTCTGCAATCCTTTGCAGGGCGATGTACCGTGGGCAAAGGTCCGGGCAGCGCTGGAGGAGATCGGCTACGACGAATACATTACTGCCGAAGTCGAAGGCTATAAAATGCATCCCGAAATCGGCCTCAAACATATCGCCGACTCTCTCCGCACGGTCTTTCTCGGCTAAGGAGGAGTGCTGTGCGTATGCATGTAGAGCGGGTTGTCGCGCAGGGTGAATAGTCCCATCACGAAGGCGACCGTCAGCATCACGGCGCACCCCAGAAACGGTGCGCCGTGCATTGGAATCGCGAGCCCTGCTATAGAAAAAGCCCCCCATTTGTAGAGGAAACTGCTGATAACGACGCCAAGCAGTGCACCTATGCCTTGAGAAGTTCCGACCGCACCGACAACCGCGCCGCGCTGCTTGGCGTCGCATTCGGTTGTGATGAGCGCCATCCATGCTGGGAACGCGATGGCGGAGCCGATACCGAGCAGGGAGCCCAGCAAAAGCAGAGCCCAAATGTGCGTCATGAGGATCAGCAGCCAGAAAGACAGAGTGCAGATCCCTATTCCGATCTGCACCGCTCTGGCCTTGCCGATCTTATCGCCCAAGCGTCCCATCGGTATCGCCAGAGCAGCGACGACAAGGGCAGGTCCGATCATCATCAAACCGAACTGGCTTTCGCTGGCAAGACGGAAGTGTTCCAGCGTAAACACCTTGAAGTAAGGTATGACCAGTCCGACGCCGAGGAATGTAATCAGCGTCATCAGCAGGGTCATCGGCATCTGGCCAAGCATCTTCAAAAACTCTCGGCCATTGAAGCCGTGCTCGACCGAGTGTTCCTGTGCCGACTCTGCCGAAGACCGTTGAGTGAGCGGGCGCGGAGTGTTCGGAATCATGAAGAATGCCACGAGCGCCGTGATCGCGAACATCGCAGAGGCCAGATAGAACGACGCTTCTTTCGAATGTGCGAACGCCAGCTCCTTCGAGAGCCCGAAGGTGGTGCGCAGAAAGTGGTAGGCGAGATCGTTGACGCCGCCGCCAAGGGCTGGCCCCAGCGCAATTCCGATGAGATACGCCAGGTTGAAAAGGCTCATGGCGCCTGCCCGCTTGTTTTCGGGCACATGGTCCCCGATCAGGCTGAAGGCTGCGGGCCAGAGCGCTGCGGCTCCGACTCCATCGAGGACGCGCAGAAAGACCAGCACATAAGGGTTGGAGACGTGTGGGGTCAGAAACGCGGTGACGACCGAGACGAGCGGCCCGACGACCATCAGAATTTTACGGCCGTAGCGATCGCCTAGAATTCCCATGGGGGATTTGAGCAGGCCCTCCATGGCGATGAAAACCCCGGAACACCACGCGATCCAGCGCACATCGATCTTGATTCCATACTGGATATAGACGGGCATTGCCGACATATTGACCGTTGTATAGGAGAGTTCTGCAAAGGCTGCGACGAGAACGATCGCGGTCAGCAAACGTTTTAAATTGACCCCTCCGGTCGAAACCTCCGGCTCGGCAGGCGCATCGACAAACGCAGAAGGCGTGTTCACGGGGGATTTACGTGTTTCCAGATTCAAGAGATTCCTCAGCAGCAACGTTGACTATGGGAATGTATCCGTCAGCAGAGAGACCCCATGCCGCGCGAAATTCGATGGGGCTTCGAGACGTGTCCTCCACTACATAACGCAAAGTGACCCCGAATCGTTTCGGAAGGCGCTGTCATGATCCGTGGCAGCGCCTGTATACCCGGACTATTTTACCCTATACGGACTTCTTTACCCTCTTCGGACGATTTGTAGATCGCGTCCATGATCTGCGCGACCATCAGGCCGTGCTCGCCGGTCACGAGCGGTTCCCTCCCGTCCCGAATACACTCCACGAACGCTTTCATCTCCGCATAGTGTGTGTTCAGACTGTTGCCGCCCGGAATTTTCGGTTCGTAGGAGACCATCGTGCGATGTTTCTCCTGGGTCAGCGAGAGCGGATAGGCTTCCGCGCCGCCCTCTGTGCCGAGCAGTGTGACGTTTTGCGTCTCCTGCTTCAGATTGGCGACGAAACTGGATTCGAGCATGACCGTTGCACCGTTGTCGAAGCGGATCAGGGCGGCGGCAAAGTCCTCGACCGTGAACTTCGTGTGGTCCCACTGGCCCATAAAGCCCACGACATCGCTGCGGGTGCCGAACTTCTGGTACGTGATCCCACTGGCGGCAATCGGTTTCGGATGGCCCATGAACCAGAGCGTCAGGTCGAGCATGTGTACCCCGATGTCGATCAGAGGTCCACCGCCCTGCTTCTCTTTGTCGATGAACACGCCCCAGCCAGGAATTCCACGCACGCGCAGGGCTTGAGCGCGGGCATAGTAGATGTCGCCAAGTTCTCCGGCGTCGATGTAGCGTTTCAGGGCCTGATTGCTCGGCTGAAAGCGGCTGTTGTAGCCGATCTGAAGGATCTTACCGGCTTTGCGGGCTTCGGCCACCATCTCCGCACCCTGCACCGCATTCATCGCGATGGGTTTCTCGCACAAAACGTTCTTGCCCGCTTTAAGCGCGTCCATCGTGATCCGATGATGCGCGAAGTTCGGCGTGCAGACGGAGACGCCGTCGATCTCCGGCATCGCGAGCAGCTCCTTATAGTCGCTCACGACATGCGTGACGTTCGGATACTTCGCTTTCGTTGTCGCCAGCGCTTCCGGGACGATGTCGCACATCGCGAAGATTTCGCACTCGTCCGGGATTTGAGAATAGCCGGGGAGATGCGCGCCGTTGGCGATGCCGCCTGTCCCGATAACGCCGATTCGTACCTTCTTTGCCACTGTTTTACTCCTGTGTAGAATAGTCGTCTATAGAGGCCATGGGGTGCTGTGTTTCCGTGCTACCATTCGACTGTGCCGAGTGCAGTTCCTGCCTGATCTCAGGCAGAGAAGAGGCTCGATATTTCAGCGAGATCCAGCGTTTCCGCAGTGAGCGACGCAGGAGCGAGGGCGGAGATACGCGCGATGAGCGCGGGATCGGGGGCTGCAAAATGGATGTCGAAGTGGTGACATGCGACGGCCGTCAGGCGCAGTCCGGCAGGCTGAATCACCGTGAACTGCACATCGGCTCCTCCGGCGTAGGTCTGGGCGGCGAGGAGAGGCAGGCTGACGGCAAAATGAGCCGGGGAGAGCAGGAAGCCGCCCCGAAACTTGTCGGTCAGACCGCGGGCGCGCAGAAATCGGCAGACGCGCATGGCATCGGAAACCTGTCCAAAATAGGTCGCCAGGCTCTTGTTGTTGAGCCAGAACGTGCCTTCCGGCACCGTGACAAGCACGCGCTCCGCGCCGAGGGCAGCCAGCGTCGTGCCGAGAAACTGCGACAGGAGAGGCCGGTCCGCGAGCGGGTAGGGGCCTTCGATGCGGCCGTCCGGATAGACGGCCTTGCGCGCAGGCCCGGAGACATAGGGCAGTGGCTCCGTCTCGCGGATGGTGAGGCGGTGTGTCGCTGTCTCGTCCGCGAACTCGCGCGTGGAGACATTCAGTCCGGCCCGACTCAGCAGGCGCGGCAGTTCGAAACGGGGCACGATCTGCACGGAACGACCTCCATCCTCTAGCCTCTAAGTAGTCGGACATATCTCTTTCGTAATTTCTACCCACGGGGTTGAAACCCCGCGCTGAAATGGGAAGTCCACCTTCGTGGACTCGAATGCGTTGAGTCCGCGAAGGCGGACTTCCCATTTCAGAACGGCAATTCATTGCCGGAAAAAGTGCGAACGGATTGCGTCCAGCTATTTAGGAACTGCCGTCGTTTTCGGGAAACATCTCCAGCTGCGAACCGTCGTCCAGAGCGACTGCGACTGCGGCGTCTGTTTTGCCGCTGCCGTTGGCTCGGTCCCTCTGCACGGGCGAACGGAGCGGCCGTGCGCTGTCTGCGGTACTGCCGTTTATATTTCGGCGGCCGGCGCGTGTCTTCGCCGCTCCAGGCACATTGCGCACGACATGGCAGCGGCGGCAGCGGGCCTCGTAACTCTCGTCCGCGCCGATCAAAATGGTCGGATCGTCCCAGGAGGCAGGCCTCCCGTAGACAAGCCGCTGGGTGCGGCTGGCTTCGCCTCCGCAGACCTTGCAGATGGCATGCAGCTTCATCACGTTATCGGCCAGAGCCAGCAGCTGCGGCATGAAACTGAACGGCAGACCTCGGAAATCCTGATCCAGGCCGGCGGCAAAGACCTGCACGCCGCGATCGGCCAGGAGCTGGCAGAGCGCGACGATCCCTTCGTCGAAGAACTGGACCTCCTCGATGCCTACGACCTGTACTCCCGGCTCCAGCATAGTCGTGAGGGCTTTCGAGTCGGGGACCGTGTAGGCGTTGAACCGGATGTCGTCGTGTGTGCGGATCACCGTCGTTTCACAGCGGGTGTCCAGGGAAGACTTGAAAACCTGTACTTTTTTGCGGGCATGCATGGCGCGCCGGACCAGCCGAATCAGCTCTTCGGTCTTGCCGGAAAACATGCTCCCACAGATGATGGTCAGGGCGCCCGTCTGGTTTTTCGTCTGAAGCACGAACTCTACCCCCGGTTGAGATTCTTGTGAAAAAACTGCGTCACGCGCCTTCGGTACTCCTCGCCGCCTTTGCGCAGACACTGCGCATGTCCGGCCTTCGGGAGGAGCCAGAGTTCGGTCGATTCGGGCGCGGCCTTTGCCATGCGCGCAGCGTCCCGCCAGTCCACCAGCATGTCGCACTGCCCCTGGATCAGCAGGAGAGGCCGGGGAGCGAGCGCATGCACCACGGCGGCGGGCGAGACGGCCGCTGGGTCGAAGGCAAGCCAGCGTTTGGCCCACCAGAGAATGGGGGTGGCGACCCTGCTGCCGAGCGGCCCGAACAGCACCGAACAGCGCTTGTTGAGCGCATCGCGCAGGCTGGGGTAGGGCGCTTCGGCGACGACCGCCTGGACGCGCGCATCCTGCGCCGAGGCCATGATGGCTACCGAAGCTCCGAGCGACAGTCCAAAGACGCCTTTGGACAGATCGGCTGTGTCGGGGCGCGAGTCGAGGTAGTCCAGCGCTCCCTTCAAGTCGGCGATCTCCTCATAGCCAAAACTGCAGAGTTCGCCTTCGCTGCGCCCCAGGGCGCGGAAATCGAATACCAGCGCCGCGAATCCCGCCTCGTGCAGGAACAGCGCGTAGGGCAGCATCTCCAGTCGATTTTGCGGATAGCCGTGGCAGAACGCGATCACACCCTGTGCCTCTTTTGGGAAAGGGACCGGGAGAAACCATCCGGAGAGTTTCAGCCCGTCGTGCGTAAGAAAACTGATCTCCTCGAACTCCAGAGCGACTTCCGCCGGAGTGCGGGTAAAACGCCGGCGCGGTGGATGCGTGGCGACATACGCATATGCCAGGGTCGCACAGGCGAAGCCTAAAGCGGCCAGCGCGACGCCTGCACCGATCTTAACGGCGATGGGAGGGCTTGGACGTTCCGCTTGACACCCCGGTCGCTTTTGGTTATACTTGCGTGCAGGCGCTGTTTTTTCGACCTTGCGAGGGATCAATCTGGATTCTCCGTCGTCTATTCCACTGTGAGGGGAAACGTTATGGGTGATTCTACCCCAACAACACCGCCGCGCGATGTCATCGAGGGCTGGGAGAGCGAAAGAGATTCCGAACGCGCCAAAGTGACCGCCCGCTGGTTCGCGATCGCCGTCCTGCTCGGGGCGATGTTCTGGATCCGAAGGCACGATCCCGCCGTCGCCGCGCACGTCTCGCGCCTCACCGCCTGGGAACTCGCGCTGGCAGGAACCCTCATGACGGCTGCAGAGGCGATCTACCTCTGGAAGCCGGGACGGGTACAGATACCCCGCTGGCTGAAGTACGCGACCGTCTTCGGAGATATGGTCTTCATCTCCGTCCTGATTTCCCTGACCGGCTTCACACGCAGTCCGTTTTTCTTCGTCTATTTCGTCTTTTTGATCTCGAACTGCCTGCGGTACGGTCTCCTGATGAGTCTGTTCGTCGCAGGCGCTTTTAACGTCCTGTACGTCGTTGTGCTGGGACTGGCTCCGGCCTCCGAACGGGAGGCGTCCGTGCTGGGCGGAGAAGGGCTGAAGATCGTCGCATTCTGGGCGGTGGCGCTCTACGGAGGCGCGATCTCCGCTCGAATCCGCCGACAGGGCAGCCAGCTGCGCGTCTACGAAGAGACGATCCGGGAACAGCGCGCACAGATCGCACTCCTCAGCAGGCCGTCCGTATCGACGGAGGAGCCCACTCTATGAACTCAGAACAAGAGCCGGGCACCGAGCGCCGGTCTCACCTGCGCAAAATCCGCTTTCGTGGCCGTCTGTTAGGGCCTGCCATCGGCGGAGTGCTGATCGGCTCCCTCGGCCTGTTTTTAGTGACCGGCCTGTCAGGCTCCCCGTGGCTCTTTCTGCTCTATCCGCTGCTGATCGGTCTCGTCGGCGTCTCTCTGCTCGTCCTCGCGCTCCAGCTGCTGCACCGTCTCTGAACGCTCCGGCAGCACGGGAACATTCTATCATTCCGGTTTTTGTGCTGTGCGTACGGAGATAGGAAATCCGATGCGGGCGCGGGCCTCTTCGGTCAGGGCGTTCATGCGGGTTTCGAGATGAAGCCGCGCGGCTTCGAGTTCGGCGTCCCGCGCCTTCGCGGAAACGACGATCGGCTCTCCGATGACGATCACACCGCGCGCAAAGGGCCAGGGGATTTCGAACCGGTCCCACTGATCCATCTCGAAGCCGCCGGAGATCACGACGCCGAGCGGAACCAGCACGACGTCGGCCTTCTTCGCGAGAAAGGTCGGGCCGGGTTTGGCATGGTAGATCGGCCCCTGGGGGCCATCCGCCGCGATGACGGAGCCCGTTCCGCTGCGCAGAATATCCACGAACTGTATGACCCCCCGTGACTCGCTCTTGAACTGAGAGGCATCCAGCACACGGTATCCCATCCGCTCGATGAACCGCAGCGTCCACCATCGAATCACCTGAAGGTATTTTTTATAATTCGGATCGCGGGCGTGGGAAGCATAGAGGCAAAGCTGCTCGCTGCGAAACGCTGCCATCGGCAGCATCCCCTGTCCATGCCAGATGACAAGCAGAGGATTGCGGCCGGCACGCTTGACCTCCCTCAGATTCTCCAGCCCGTAGATACGGACGTCGAGGGTACACTCGAAAAAAAGGAAAGCCTCCACGATGAGAGTGGTGGCAAGATAGAACCCCCAGCCAGAGAACCGGGTAAACAGTTTTCGCAGCGGCGACGGCAGTGTTTCGTTCGGCGCGGCAGGGGCTGAAGCAGGCTGTTCTGCGGGAGCGGTGGTTTCTGCGGCAGTGTCCGGCACGGCGACTCCCTTCCATGGCACAAAGGGCGGAGCGCATCGGCGCTCCGCCCATTATTTCGACATGGCACTGGAAAAACCTGCCTGCTTTTCAAACGCTGACCGAGCGTTCCGTTGTCGTTAGGAGATTAGAGGATAGCGGCGTGGATTTTGCGGATGGGCAGGCGCACGGTAAAGGCGCTGCCTTTGCCTGGCGTGCTCTCGCATGAGATTTCGCCCGCATGAAGCTCGACAAGATGTTTGACCAGATAGAGACCCAGCCCGGTGCCGGGAATGTTGCGGATATCGTCGCGCTCGACACGCTCGTACTGACGGAACAGACGCGCGGCCTGCTCTTCTGTCATGCCGAGGCCCTCATCCTTCACCTGGATCGTGACATGATCGTCGCCGTCACGCCGGGCGGACAGGGTAACCAGACCGCCGTTCGGAGAGTATTTGATAGCGTTGCTGAGCAGGTTCGAGAAGATCTGATTCAGTTTGTCTTCATCCGCTTCGATCGATACGGGCAGGTCTGCCGCGATATCGGTTTCAAGCTGATGATGGCGGCTGAAGAACTTGTAAAAACGGTGGCGGCGCACCAGTTTTTCCAGCAGCGGCCGCAGCTCGAATTCCCGGTACGCGACAGAGAGCGGCCGCCCGGCCTCCAGGCGCGAAATGTCCAGGAGTTCGTTGATCATATCGAGCAGGCGGTCCGAGTCGGCCTCGATCGCTTCATAAAACTCATCGCGCACGTCCTCGCCGAGCGTGCCCTCCGTGTCCTGCATGAGGGTCTGCACGTAGCCGCGGATCGTCGTCAGGGGATTGCGCAGTTCGTGAGCGACGAACCCAATGAAGTCCGATTTGAGGCGGCTCGCCTCTTCCACTGCGAGACGCTGAGTCTCCTGCCGGTGCAGGGCATCCTGCAGATGCAGACGCTCCTCCAGGGAGCGGCGAAGATTGTCGTAGAGGCGGGCGTTCTCGATGGCCACGGCGGCCTGATTCGCAAAGGCCAGCAGCATGGAGAGATGATGCTCGGTAAACAGAGCCGTGCGGATCCGGTTGTCGAGATAGATGATACCGAGCAGACGGCCCTGCGCGATGAGCGGCACACAGAGTACGGATCTCAGATTGGAGAACTGAACGCTCAGTGCAGCGGAAAAACGCGGATCGTCCATCGCATTGACCGACACGACCGGCTGCCGTGTGGTGAGCACGTTCTGTACGATCGTGCGGCTGATCTCCGCGCGATTGGCCTGATCCCGATCCGCCAGGGTCGCTTCCAGCGCCTCCCGATCAATATTGCGAACCGATTCACCGACGTACTTGCCGGTCTCCATGTCTACCAGCAAAATGAAGCCGCGCTCGGCGCCGACGAAGGCGATGACCTGATCGACTGCGGTCTCTAAAACGTGATGCAGATCCAGACTGGAGTTCAGCAGCTGGCCGAGCTGAAGCAGGGTAGCCAGATGGTCCTGCGGCTCGGCGGGGGGAGGCATCGTACCCGGCATAGTCATAGCGCGTCCTTTGATCGAAAGGGTTCTAATGGATCTATAGGTATTGACGCGGTCTGCGGCGTTCTGGTTCCGTTTCCGATCGGCCAATTTAGTCCCAATTTTTTTTGCAGGAGCTGTTGGGCCGCAGGAGGCGGCCCTGCGGCTGTCGGCTTATAACGCAGGAAACGCACGATGAGGTCGTCCTGCTGCAGATTCTTCCCATCCAGCAGAACCCGATTCGCCTGCATCGTCGTCACGATCTGATCCCGGTAGTCGTGCAGCAGCGCAAAGCGCCGGTCGATGGAGACATCGGCAGTGGACCGTTTTGGGGGACTGGGCAGGGTGAAGCTGTTCGGCAGGCCAAGCAGCGGTTGAACGGATGCCAGCAGAAGCAGTTTGATCGGCGCGGTGTTCGGGCCATCCATCCGCAGATCGATCTCCGTGAATACGCTGCGCTCAGGGGTGCTGGAAAGGCGGCGCTCTGCCTTCGGGAGCAGCTGTGCCAGGTTCCTGTTGTCCTGAAGCAGGTAGACATAGACAAAGCAGGCTCGCGAATTGTGTACCTGCAACTGAACGGTTCCGTCTGCCGCGCGCGTAACGGGCTTCGTTCTAAATTCGAACTGGTCATGGGGATGGAGAGACGCGATCTGCACGAGGGTGTCCGGGAGAACCGAGGGCAGCGGATTCAGGCGCGCCTTCTGCTGAGGAGTCAGGTTCATGCTGTCTAACCCGGAGCGCGATCCACGGGAAAATGCCGACTCGGCCTGCGCAGCCCGGACTTCCGCCGCTTTGCGTTTGGACTCGGAAGCCGCTACCAGTTTCTCAAGGCGTTCGACTTCTGTGCGTGTCTGCTCCTGCTGTTTGATGAGCTCATCCAGTGCGGCGGTCGCATGCTCCTGGGACTTCTCGATATTTTTTTGATCGTCCGGCTGTTTCACGGAGACAGGCACGGCGTTGGGCATCGGGCTGGCCTGCTGCGTCAGCGGACTGGACACTGGGGCGGCAGCCATCTCTCGTTTCACCGGATTAACAGTATCGGTACTGTTCACGGCAGCAAAGCGGCGATGGATCGGCCCAACGAACAGCAGCGCGGCCGCGCCAAAACAGGCGGCACCGCCAACAAGAAAAGCGGGCTTTACCTTGCCGCCCGGCTGCCGGAAGATCCTGGAGGTCAGCTTCATCTGGGCAGTGTTCGGTGCTGTCAGGGCAGCAGTTTGCGCGAGCAGGACTGGGGGCGGCGTCTCTGCAGTCATTGCGGCGGAAAGGGTCGCTATGGAGTGGATCTTGGGAACAGAAACGGTCCCGTCCGCAGCGCATGCCAGCGGCACGACACTGTCCGCCATCGGACGTTCGAGCGTTTCACGCAGGCCGGCCACAGAGGCAAATCGCGCACCTGGATCCTTTTCTAAAAGGCGAAGAACAACGGCTTCGAGTTCCGGTGC
>JAYTGR010000505.1:0-4786 GCA_043733205.1 Chthonomonadaceae bacterium | reverse complement strand
AGGATAAGGATTTCGGCAGGTATCCCGCCCGTCCCGGCAATATTCAGAAGGGCGCCTCCGCGCTCTTTATCGAGGACACCAACCGCCTCGCCGACTGGCTGCGCGCGCGCGGTGTGCGCACCATTCTATGGAGCGACATGCTGCTGCACGAGTCGGAGGGGCCGGTTCTGCCGGGAGTGCCGGTCATGACTGCCGCCAATGCGCCCAGCAGCGCGGAGGCGGCCCGACGCCGCAGCGCCATGCCGGCAGACGCCGTCATCGCGGACTGGCGCTACACGCCGGGCGACGAGCAGCGCAATGGCCTCGCACTCTTCCGGCAGCGCGGAGAGGAGACACTGGGCTGTCCCTGGTTTCAGCCGGAGAATATCCGGGGCTGGGCCAGGCAGGCGATCGCACACAACTCCCTCGGCACCCTGCAGACAACCTGGGCCGGGTTCGACAGCAGCGCAAAGATGCTGGACTCCTGGTACGACTATCGGCAGGTTCTCGCCTACATTCTGGCGGCAGAGTATGCGTGGAGCGGTCAGGAGCGGCATCCGTACGACCTGTTCGGCAGACCGTTCTATCGCGGCTACGAGCCGCCGAAACCAACGGCCTCTCCGAACCCCTATGCGCCCGATCTGCAGCGGAAGTCGGATGCGCTTCCCTACGACGCCATGACCGTCTTCAACCGCGCCTACCGCGAGACGTCGAATGGATCCCGGCCGCAGTCCGGCTGGTATCTCAGTCTGCGCGACGCCGCCAATATTCGCCTGAACGAGAACTGGCCGGAAGCTCTGCCTCTCACGGCTTATGTTCCGACCCAGAACGTACACAGCGCTGACGCCAGGGACTGGCCTATAGACGAGCGGGAATCCCCACAGATCGCAGACGTTGGGATTCGCACCCTGGGCACGCGGCCGGGAGGTGTGATGCTGCACGGCCTGCTGAATCGGGATCAGCCGGGAGAGAATCCGCCAGAACTGGCCCTGCCCCATATCGCTTATCCCAATGCGGTTCTCCTGCCCGTCCATGCCCGCGCGCAGTGGCTCTGCTTCCTCCATGCCACCGCCTACGCCGCCGAAGACAGCGCCCTGGTCGGAACGTATCTGCTGCACTATGCCGATGGCCGCACCGTGGAGATTCCGCTCCACTACGGCAGGGAGATCCGCGCACTCGACGACGACACTTCGGCGGCTACCCTCTCGACCGATCCGGTCCACTGGGGGAAAACTGCTGCGCCGCTGAACCTGCGGCTGCTCCGCTGGAAAAACCCACGTCCAGCCGTGGAGATCGTCGGCCTGGAGTTTCGCGCCGATCATCCCTACGCCGCGCCGATCCTGTTCGGCGTGACGGGGAGATAGCCCCATGCCTTTTCTGGACTCGCTGTTCGGGCAGGAGGCCGCCATCGGCGCGCTTCGCAAGGCGCTGGAGGGCGGCACTCTGCCGGGTGCCTATCTGTTTCTGGGCGCGCCGGGAGTGGGCAAAGGAACGCTGGCGCGGGCGTTTGCGCAGGCGGTCGCCTGCTCCAATCCACGTCTGGTGCCGTTCGACGCGTGCGGGGAGTGCGAGTCGTGCCGCCGCATGGAGGCCGGAACCCAGCCCGAGATCGTCACCGTACAGCCTGCGGGGGATCAGATGCAGATCTGGCAGTTCTGGGATCGCGACAATCGTCCGACACGTGGGGTGCTGTCGCACACCCTCAACTATGCGCCGTCCATCGGGGCCAAGCGCGTCTATATCATCGAACGCGCCGACACCCTGAACGAGGCAGCGGCGAACAGCCTGCTGAAGGTACTGGAAGAGCCGCCGCACTATGCTCTGTTCGTGCTGCTCGCGCCGCATGCCGCGCGGGTACTGCCAACGATCGCCTCACGCAGCCAGATGATCCGGGTCAACGCGATGACGCGGCAGGAACTGGCGGCCTATCTGCAGGATCATGCCGGCGTCGAACCGGAGCGTGCCGCCATGCTGGCGGCCTACTCGGAGGGGCGTATCGGACAGGCGGTCCAGTTGGCCCGCAGCCCAAACGCGGTGGACGAGATCGCGAAGGTTCTGGACTTCGCGGAGGGCCTTGCGCAGGCGCCCCGTGTCCGCGCCCTGCGTCTGGCAGAGCAAATGCGCAAACTGTCCGGCCAGATCAAAGCCCTGCTGGGCGAAGAGCCTGCCTCCAGCGCGGAGGCGGCCAGCGGCAGTGGCGAGGAGGACGACGCGGCCGCACCGGCCGGTAAAGAGAAGACAGGCCGCAGACAGCTTGCCGCCATTTTCGACCTGCTCGTCGTCTTCTATCGCGACCTGCTGACGCTGCGGGTCGGGGGCAGCCCGGATCTGGTCATCAATACCGACCGTTTGCGCCGTCTGACGCAGCTGGCGCAGGCAGGCGGACCGGAGCGCTGGATGCGCTGTCTCAACGCCCTGCTCCTCGCCCGCCGCCGTCTCGACGCGAACGCCAACATCGCCCTGGTGACCGAAGTGCTCGCCATGAAGTTGGTCCAGTGAGGTATAATGTCTGTTAGCAGTTGACGTTAAGGAGAGGAGAGAGTATGGCGACAGCATTTAATGAAGGACAGCGGGTCGAGATCGTGGACCGCGATGCAAACGCAGAGGACGTGAAATCCGGGCTGTTTTACAACCATTTTCGCGGCCTGACCGGCACCATCCAGAAGGTCTACGCCACAGAGGAGATCGCAGTCGAGATCGAGCAGGAGAGCCTGGTGGACGCAGTGGCAGCCCGCCATCTCGAAGTACAGGAATCTATGAAGGCCAAATGGCTGGACGGCCTCTCTGAAGAGGGCAGAAATCGTCTTACGGACAAGGAGCGCGATTTCAAGCTGCGCTATACGCTGCTGGTCCACGCGAATGATCTGAAAGCGCCGTCTGCCGCTGCCATTCCCGTGGGCACCCGCGCGACCTCCGCCGATCTGGCTGCGGCAGAGCAGGCCTATCTCGAATCGCGCAAAACAGCGGGCTGAAACGCTTGAACCGCTCCTCGCAGCCATGAAATGAGGGTCGAATGATCGAGCGCAATAACGTTCCGATGGCGCACCAGCGGGCAGAAACCGGAGCCGCACCGGACAAACCGCTGACCGAGCCCGGTCTGAGCCACGTCTTCAACGAGGTGCTGGACGGCTTTCTGCAGTACCTCAAACTGGCGCGCAACGCCTCCGTGCATACCGTGCGCGCCTATCGCGCCGACATCACGCAGTTCCTCGGCTACATCGAATCGCAGCCCGATCTTGGCTCCGGCGGCCTCTATCGCGTAGACAGGGCGCATGTCCGCGCTCTCCTCACAGAGATGCAGCAGGGCGATTACAAGCGCTCCTCCCTGGCACGCAAACTCGCATCGTTCCGCGCTTTCTGCCGCTGGGCCAAAAAGCAAGGCTATATCGAGAACGACCCCACCGTCGGCATCCTGACCATCAAACAGGAGGAGCGACTGCCGGAGTTTCTGCGCCTGCCGGAGGTCGAACACCTGCTCGCCGCCCCCGACACCGCAACCCCCGACGGCCTCCGCGACAAAGCCCTGATGGAACTGCTCTACGCTTCCGGCCTGCGCGCAGGCGAGGCTCAGGCCCTCGACCTGCTCGACCTGCAGCTAGACGAAGAAGAGGTTCGGGTCCGCCACGGCAAGGGCGATAAAGAGCGGATCGCCCTGCTGGGCCGCGCCTCCATCGAAGCCATCCGCGACTACCTGCGCCACGGCCGCCCCGTCCTCGAAGCCAACAACACGAGTGGCAAATCCGACCCCGCCGTCTTCCTCAACAAGTTCGGCAAACGTCTCTCCGACCGGGGTATCCGCCGCACCTTCGACAAATATTTCAAAGAAGCCTCCGAACGCCTCAAAACCACGCCACACACCCTGCGCCACTCTTTTGCGACCCACCTTCTCAACAACGGAGCCGACCTCCGTGCCGTCCAGGAACTCCTCGGCCATGCTCACCTCGTCACCACCCAGATCTACACCCACGTCACCACCGACCACATGAAAGAAGTCTACGACAAAGCTCACCCCCGTGCCCTCGAAGAGTAACAAGGAGGTTCCCTCCCATGAACACTTCGCAAATCACAGCCTCCCCCCCCGACTCCATGATAAAAATAACGATTGAGATGTTCGCCTAGCGACAGCATCAGCGATTATCAGACCCCATCTACAATACGACTGCCACACAATATTGACAGATTACATCTCTTGACTTATTCCAAATAGCAGGCTATACTGTTAGCGTATAACAATACCCGAGCAGGAGAGCAATTATGAATGACAAGAACTACGACCCTGAACTTACTCCTCAGCCTGATGAAAAGCCGGCTAATGCTGAACCAGCGAACTTTCTGATGAGCCGGCGTGCTTTGCTGATTGGGTTAGGCGGCGCTATAGCCTCCGGCGCAGCAGGAGCCACAGGCATACCGCGGAGTCTGCCCCTATCGGAGAATGCTGTGGACATGGGCGCGGCAAAATGCCCCTTCAGCAGCGAAGTTACGACACCGCTGGTAGGCGGTGGAACGAGAAATTACGATTGGTGGCCCAATCAGCTGCGGCTGAACATTCTCCGCCAGCACTCCTCTCTTTCCAATCCAATGGATGAGACGTTCAACTACGCGAAAGCCTTCAAGTCTCTCGATTTGAAAGCTGTGAAGAAAGATATCTTCGAGTTAATGACCACGTCCCAGGACTGGTGGCCAGCCGACTACGGTCATTACGGGCCGTTCTTCATTCGGATGGCCTGGCACAGTGCAGGTACTTACCGTATCGCGGACGGTCGTGGCGGCTCCGGTTCTGGCACCCAGCGATTTGCGCCGCTCAACA
>JAYTGR010000504.1:0-1598 GCA_043733205.1 Chthonomonadaceae bacterium | reverse complement strand
AAATGCCCTTCTGACGCAAAAGCGAATGCGGCGGTCCGCTGCGAAAATGAGAGGGAGGGTAAACGTGATTCAGCCTCCGAGAGTCAGCGACACTCTCGGAGGCCTTGCGGAGCGCGTCGCCCCCGCGCTCGTTTCGGTGCAGGAAGCCGTTCCTAGTTGTCTATTTTCCAGGAGTTGTTCTGTTTGCTGCTTTCCCAGATCGTATTGTAGCAGTCCACTGTGTAGGTCACGTGGCTGCCCGGCTGATACTGCCAGCAGCTGAAACCCGGATCCACGTTGATCAGCTGTGTCTGACCCGGCGCCAGCGCATCGACGGAATAGGCGAAGAACTTAGCGCAGAGATGTCCCCACGCGTCGTACCCGACCCAGGTCATACCCAGAGTGCACGGTGCCGAGGCAGCGTTGCCATTGTTCACGATCTCGACTAAGCGCCAGTTCATCCCTTGTCCACAGGGAACCAGCGCGTCGATGGTCAGATCGGGCAGGGCGAACTGCAGGATCGGCGGAAACTTCGTCACGACCGGGCCATTTACGGTTCGTCCGCCTTTGTCGATCGATCGCTGGGCCGACGCTGGCGCTGCAGCGCTGCAGGCCAATGCGATCAGAGCGGCCACGGTGTACAGCATAGTACGCAGAGTGTTTCGGGTATTCATCTTCGATTCGTTTCCTTTTCGTTTGGATCGGGCTTGGGGCCCGTCAGGGGCGATTCCATCCTGGGAGATCGCCCGGCTGTTGGGTTTGTCGTTATCGACACCCCTATTATCCGGTGCAGTCGTCAGAGAAACGTCTGCGCAGCGTGAAAACTGCGTGAGATTCACGTTAAGAAATGAGAAACCGGGCACCCGCCGGCAAAATCGGCTTTCCGCTTTCTCAAAATCGCGCGGGAGTAAGGAGACGTGCGGCCATCGCACACAGAGCCATCCCTGTTCGGAGGACAGCATGAGAACAGAACTGCAGACGCAGGAGATATTTGCTACCGATCGTGGATGGAAGTTCCGCATGCTCTCCGCGCAGAACAGCCCGATCACGCAGGAGATGGGCTTTGCGGCGGAGAATGGCGATCAGTATCCGGGCGCTTTGGCGTTCCACAAAAAAAGGAGAGTCGTTATGTCCACAGCAGTGGTTTTTCAAGCCGTCTATCCCATTGGCGATACCGATACGAACGCGCTTCCCGTCCAGGATCTGGGCACCGCGATCACGTACTATACGGATGTGCTCGGCTTCACGCTAGTCACACAGGACGAACACAAGGCGGTTTTGAAGCGCGATACGGTGCAGATCGGTTTGGCCCCCAACGGGCAGGATCCGGAGCAGGCGAGCTGCTACTTTGCAGTCAGCAGCGTGGAGGCTCTGCGCGCGGAGCTGGAGGGCAAGCCCATCGCGCTCTCCCCTTCCCGTCTGGACGACCACGGCGGTAAAAAGTACCAGGTCTTCTTCGGCAAAGAGCCCTTCGGCGTCTGTTTCTGTTTCGGCCAGCCTGCGCAGCCATAGTCAGGGTATCGGCCCATTCGCATCTCTCACCGGGCGCTGGAAACATCGACGCCGAAACCGGAGCGATTCTTGAAGTACGGTGTATCCCTGGTCCTGCTGGGACTGAT
>JAYTGR010000503.1:0-4805 GCA_043733205.1 Chthonomonadaceae bacterium | reverse complement strand
GCACCGCCTTCGCGTTCAGCCGCCTGAAACTGCCCAAAGTTCTCTCAGCGACAACCCCCCCGCCGATCGGCAAGTTCCTGAGCCAGACCTTCTCCATTCTGGTCCATAACAAAGGCTATCGCTGGTTTACGGTGAGCGTCTTCGTCTCCGGTTTCGGCAATCTGGTCGCCAGCACCTACTACCCGATCTATCAGGTGGATCAGTTCCACATCACGCCGACGCAGATAGCCACCATGCAGAACATCGCCGGAGCGCTCTCCCTGGTCAGTCTGTTCTTCTGGGGCGGCTTCATGGACCGTTTCGGATCGCTGACCACGGTGCTTCTGGCCTGTCTCATCATCTGCTGCACCCCGCTGCTCTATGCGTTCAGCCCGAACGTCGCGTGGCTCTATATGGCCGGCGCCACCAACGGGATCGCCTCGTCCGGCATCGACATCGGCTATCTCAACACCACCCTGATGTTCGCCGAACCGGGCCGCGCCGCCCAGTATCAGGCCGTCCACTCCACTTTCTTCGGCCTGCGCGGCACGATTGCGCCTCTGCTCGCCATCCCCCTCCTCGACACCCTCACCGGGAGAGCCCTCCGCCGCGATCCCCGCCTCGAAACCCAGTCTATTCCCCATTTTCACGACTGGAAACATGCCTTCCTCGTCTGCCTCGGAATCATGTTCCTCGGAGCCCTCTTTCAGCTCGCCTCCATGAACTCCTTCCGCCGCAGACAGAAACAGGAATCACTTTGAAAAGGGCTCCTTTTGCTTGTGCAAGAGCAGGCCGTTTCGCTCGGAAGGACGCTTAAGGTCAGCAGTATGGAAAATAGTATCGATCCCATCTCGCAGCGGAGCGAACAGGACATTTCGAGGCGGCAGGCGCTCGCGCTGATGGCAGCGGCGGCGGTCGCTGTTCCCGTCGGCGCTTCCCTGCAGGCGGCGGAAATGACGCCGGCACACTCCCTCATGCTCTGGTATACACAGCCGGCGAAATCCGCGATGGGGGAGGGACTCCCGATCGGAAATGGGCGTATGGGCGCTATGGTATTCGGCGGCACGTCTCAGGAGCGCGTGCAGTTCAATGAAGACAGCCTCTGGACAGGAGACGAGAACCCGACCGGCGACTACGACACGATGGGCGGCTACCAGGCGTTCGGAGAGATACACCTGTCGCTGCCGGGACATGAGGCGGCAGGCCAGTATCGGCGCTCGCTCGACCTCCGTGAGGGGCTGGCCGAGGTGACCTATCGCGCAGGGAACGTGACCTATCGCCGCGAGTATTTTGCAAGCGCTCCGGATCAGGTTCTGGCCGTGCGCCTGACCGCCGACAAGCCGGGCAGCTGCACCGGAACTCTGAATTTAACCGATATGCATGGCGGGAAGATCCTGGCCGAGGGGGCGCTGATCACCGCCAGCGGCACGCTGTCGAACGGGCTCCGATACGAATCGCAGCTCCGTCTGCTCCATGAAGGCGGTTCTGTGCAGACCGCGGACGGCAGGATCGAATTCTCGAACTGCAGCAGCCTGACCCTTCTGCTGGCCTGCGGCACCAGCTACGCAATGGACTATCGTAAGGGCTGGCGCGGCCCCGACCCGCATGCGCAGGTGTCCCGGCAAATGGAGGCGGCGGCCGCAAAGTCTTACACGGCGCTGAAATCGGCGCACAGTAAGGACTACAAAGCGCTTTTCAGCCGCGTCGCGCTGAACCTTGGCGTGACGCCCGCCGCCCGTCTGGCGCTGCCGACGGATCGGCGCAAAGGCCTGGACACCGGCGGCGACGACCCGGAACTCGAAGCCCTGCTGTTTCAGTATGGGCGCTATCTGCTGATCTCCTGCTCCCGGCCTGGATCGCTGCCCGCGAACCTGCAGGGCCTCTGGAACGACAGCAACGATCAGGCCTGGCACTGCGACTACCACGCCAACATCAATGTTCAAATGAACTACTGGCCGGCGGAAGCGGCCCACCTTGCGGAGTGTCATCTGCCGTTTATCGACCTCGTCGAGAGCCAGCTGGAGCCCTGGCGCAAAGCGACCCAGGCCAGCCCCGAGTACAAATTAGCGTCCGGCGCGCCGGTGCGCGGCTGGGCGATTCGCACCTCGCATAACATCTATGGGGGCATGGGGTGGAACTGGGACAAGACGGCCAATGCCTGGTACTGCCGCCATCTGTGGGAACACTACGCTTTCAGCGGCGATAAGACCTACCTGCAAAAGCGGGCTTATCCTCTGCTGAAAGAGACCTGCGGCTTCTGGGAGGACCATCTGAAAGCCCTGCCGGACGGCCGCCTCGTCGTGCCGAACGGCTGGTCGCCGGAGCATGGTCCCACGGAGGACGGCGTCAGCTACAACCAGGAGATCGTGTGGGATCTCTTCAACAACTACGTGCAGGCGGCGGACGCGCTTGGCGTGGACAGAGAGTACCGCAGCAGGATCGCAGGCATGCGGGATGCGCTGGTGGTCCCCAAAATAGGGCGGTGGGGACAGCTGCAGGAGTGGATGGCCGATCGGGACGATCCCAGCGATCATCACCGGCATACCTCGCATCTGTACGCCGTCTATCCCGGCCAGCAGATCAACCTCGCCAAAACGCCGGAACTTGCGGCGGCGGCGAAGAAGTCCCTGCTGGCTCGTGGCGATACGGGAGACGTGCGCGAATGGTCCTTCGCCTGGCGTACCGCTCTCTTTGCACGCCTGCACGACGGCGACAACGCGCATCGGCAGCTGATCCATCTGCTTTCGACCGACGCGACCCTGCCCAACCTTATCGGCAACCATCCTCCGCAGCAGTGGGATGGCAATTTCGGCATCACGGCCGGGATCGCCGAACTGCTGCTGCAGAGCCATGAAGGCGAAATCTCCCTGCTGCCTGCCCTGCCGTCGGTATGGCCCGTCGGCAGCGTCACCGGACTGCGCGCCCGTGGCGGTTTCACGGTGGACATGCACTGGTCCCAAGGCGCGCTCGTGTCCGCTGCTGTTCACAGCGGCAGGGGCAACGGGTGTCAGGTACGCTGCGGCGTCAAGACGGTCATGCTGACGATGCGGCCGGGCACGACGGTCCTTTTGAACGCCGATCTTCAGACCGAACATTGATCTTTCGGCGTGAAGCAGGCGTGTTATTCTGATGAATAGATAGGAATAAGTGTCAGGCTGTTATAAAAGGGGAACATAGTGCGGGGGGTTGGCGTCTATTTCACATATCCGTGCAATCGCGGAGAGTTCGCTCAGGATGGCGATGAGAGTGCGGCTTATATGCCGCTTACAACCGAATAGCTTGAGGTACAAGACAATGACGATCCGAAATTTTACAAAGATCACCTATGCTGCCCTCGCAGTCGCGGCTGTCGCGCTTGCAGCCCCTGCGGCCCAGTCCCAGACGCGATCCCCGAATGTGACCGGCGCGAAACGCACTTCCGTCAGCAGCGGTCGAATCTACCGCAGTGCGAACTCCAACGGGAACAGCGGCTATTACGGCAGCAGCTCTGCGGGATACCTGAATACCTACGATCCTTACGGGTACGCTCCTTATCTCTATGGAAACTCCGGCTATGGCTATTCGCAGGGAGGGGCGCTGGTGCTGGGCTCCAACGGGCAGCTCTACGATCCATTCGCCGGCAGTGGCAGCTCCGTCCCGACGTACAGCCAGGGCGGTGTCACTGTTCCAGCGCCGGTTCAGTCTTCCGATCGAATCGAGGCGGTGCGGCTTGCAGGCAACCGTATACGGATCGAATGGAACGGAGATCCGCGCCCGGTGGCGAATATCAAGTTTTCGCTGCTGGATCGTAACAGGAAGCCCCTGCAGACTGCGGTCGTGACGGATCTTCCGGCTCAGGCAGATTTCAGTCTGCCAGCCAATGCGGCCTATTACCGGGTCGCGATAAGTTATGGGGACGGCGCTGTGCGCTATATCGTCACCGCGCTGTAGTTGGATCCGATGTACCAACTGCATGAGGGTGGAAGTGTGCCATGACTGTACTCTCCCACCCTAATGCGTTCGTCGGAGTGATCGGACTCGGCCATGATCGTCTTGTCTGGAAAAACAAAACGCCCTGCTGCTCTCGTCGAGAGCAGCAGGGCGCTTTTTAAGTTTCGAAAAGACTTACGCAGCGATACCGGCAGCGGCGCAGCACTTGCGGAACATCTGCGCCTTACCCGCCGGGGTCAGAACACGGACAACTTCCGGGGTTTTGCCGCAGAAGCGGCAGATGGACTGCTTCGCTTTCAGGGCGGCGCGGGCCGTAACGTTCGTCTTCGAGGTATCTTTCTTTGCCATTGTAATTCATCCTCCGGGTCTTTTTACAACACATCTACATCGTTTCGACTACAACACTATTATACCACAAGATTTTGCGGCCTGCGGGGGGCAGAACGCCCGCCTCGATGCGCTTAGAGCGGCTGCGCCCAGAGGGCGTTGAGCTGGTCGAAGGTCTCGCTTTTGGCGTGGCCATCCCCAAATACGACATTGTAACGCCAGGTGGGCGGAATGTTGGTGCCGTGCCAGTCGCCTGCGCCGTCGAACAGCACATTCAGTTCGGCAGGCCTCTGAAAAGTCTGCTCCCCGGCGTGTCTGGCCGCGATCTCGGTGCGATAGTAGTAACTGGTGCCGAACTTCTGGAAACTGCTGGGATAGGCATTTTTCGGGGTGCCCGTCGGATCGATCTTCAGGCCGGTAAAATCCTCTCTGTCGAAACCGAAGTCTGCCGGACAGTGAAACATCTCTTTGCTTTTCATATAGGGGGCCAGCGCGACCTCGATGTGCGTCAGGAATGGAATCAGTTCATGAAACGCCTGAATCTGCGGGTCCTGCGAGTTGGCCCAGAT
>JAYTGR010000502.1:0-4808 GCA_043733205.1 Chthonomonadaceae bacterium | reverse complement strand
GGCGTGACGGTCACGGTGGGCGAAGACGCGTCCCTGACCCAGGATTTCACGCTGAATCCCTCGCTGGTTCAGGGTATCAAGCCCGTTCATGGGCATGTCATAGGCATGGATGGCAAGCCTGCTGCCGGAGCCGTCGTCACTCTCTATCCGGTGAGCACGGAAGACCGGGGCAGAGAGGTACATGCGGACGCAGGCGGCGCTTTTACGGTAGCGATGGCTGCGACCTCCGCGCGGCTGCGCGCTCGTTCGGGCGTTCTGGCGACGGAAAGCGCTCTGCTGGTATCGAGCGGTGCGGAGGTCACGCTGCGTCTCGCCCCGAACGTACTGTTTACTCTGAGCGGGCAGGTTCAGGATGACAAGGGCAGGCCGATTACGGACGCCCGCGTAGTGCTTTTTGAATGGTGGCTGGATTCGGGGCAGGGGAACACGACGGCTCGGACAGATGCGAAAGGCCGGTTTGTGTTTGCCGACATTTTCCCGGATGTCCGCTACTCCGTCTCTGCCGAGGCGGCGGGTTACGGCACACAGAATACTCCGGTTACGCAGTACAAACCCGGCGAAAAGGCAGAAGCGCCGCCGCTCCAGCTGGCCCGTGCCGACAGTTTCGTGGCGGGGCATGTCGTGGACGATAATGGCGATCCGCTTGCGAAGCAGTTCGTGCGCCTGCAGGGCCGCGCGAGCAAGTATCAGGAAGCCGTCACGGATGCGCAGGGCTATTTCCATTTCGAGGGCGTCGTGAATGAGCCGCTCATCCTGCGTCTCTACGACGACAATGGGTTCTCGCCCGAGAAGCGCGCCCAGGCGGGCGACAGGCAGGTGATCATCGTGCGCAAGTCCCCGCGTGTCCCCACCGCAAAGACAGAAGAAGAGGAGAGGCAGGCGGCAGCACACAAGCTGCAGGAGGCGCTTGTCTCCCAATCTGGGCCGGCGCTGAAGACCGCAGGCTGGCTCAATAGAAGCCTGCCTCTGCCCGAAGGTCTCCGGGCCAAAATCGTGCTTATCGACTTCTGGGCGATCTCCTGTGGCCCGTGTGTCGCGTCCCTTCCTGCCGTACAAAAGGTTTCCGAGCAGTTCTCCGCGCGCGGGGTCGTGGTCGTGGGAATGCATGCCTCGGGCATCGATCCGCAGACCCTCGGCAGCTTTGTAAAAGCGCACAAACTGACCTATCCCATCGCCATAGATGCGGACGATCCCGGCCATCAGACGTTTGGACAGACGATGCGCAGTTATGGCGTCGATGGTATTCCTGTGGTGGCGGTTTTGGATCGAGACGGGATCGTGCGCTACCTGGGCAGTGGTCTCGAAGGTGCCGTGAAGGTCATCGGCGATCTGCTGGCAAGCCGAAAATAGTGACGTCGATTGTTTCCGATACTCTGGGCCATCGCCTATAAGATTAAGATGCGCCTGGTGCGTTACCATGTGGATGCAGAGGGCGAGTGCGTCGAAACCGTTGTCATGGAACCCGTGCTTCTCGACATGAACAAGTTCCGCGCATCCTGTTCGATAGCGGAGGCAGGGACTGCCTGCACCCTTTCCGTGACGCCCCGACAGACCGACAGCAGGACCGTTCTGCTGACGATGGCGCTGCAGGAACTGAAGGGGCAGGGAGAGGTCGTGCTCTCGGGCAAAAACGCGCGGCGTGTGAAGTTAGGAGCGACCGTGCGTATCCTTGGAATGACCAATGCGGCGGATGAATTTGTGCATCGCGCGGCACAGCGCGGCGAAATCGTCACGGATCACGGCGAGTACACAGGCTATTATGTGGAGGTGAAACCGACCCTCGAATAGTCTGATACTGCGCCCAGTTCCTGATGTTCGAGCCGGGAAACGGTCCGCATCTCGTAAAGTCATACCGCGCGCTGCGGAGCGGAGAAACGGTTACGCTGTCAGGGAAGCCATGTCGATGACGAACCGATACCTCACCTGGCTGTTGAGCACGCGCTCGTACGCCGCATTGATGTCCTGAATGCGGATCATCTCTACATCGCAGGTGATGCCGCGTTCGGCGCAGAAGTCCAGCATCTCCTGCGTCTCGGCGATTCCACCGATCCCCGAACCCGCGATCGACTTGCGCCCTCCGATGACTGCCATGGCGCTGAGCGGTGGTTCCAGCGGGGTCAGCTGTCCGACCAGAACCAGCGTTCCATCGCGTTTAAGCGTTGCCATATAGGGGTTTAGATCGTGGGGATTGGGCACCGTATCCAGGATGAAGTCGAAATGCCGGCTGGCTGCCTGCATCTGTTCCAGGTCGGTGGAGAGGATCACACGATCCGCGCCCAGCCGCTTCGCCTCCGCCTCTTTGTCCGGAGTGCGCGTGAACAGCGATACCTCGGCCCCCATCGCTTTGGCAAATTTCAGCCCGATGTGGCCCAGACCTCCCAGGCCGATCACAGCGACTTTACTGCCGGGGCCGATGTTCCAGTGGCGCAGCGGAGAGTAGGTGGTGATGCCCGCGCACAGCAATGGGGCGGCGGATTTGGGATCGAGCCCTTCCGGCAGGCGCAGCACGAACTTGTCGGACACGACGATGCGCTCCGAGTAGCCGCCAAAAGTCGGCAGTTTGTCGTGTCGGTCGCGGTCGTTGTAAGTCAGGGTCGCATAGTTCTCGCAGTACTGTTCCAGCCCTGCCAGGCAGGCCTCGCAGTGCAGGCAGGAGTCCACCATACATCCCACTCCCACCATATCGCCCTGTTTGAATCGCGTCACGTCACCGCCGACCCTTGCTACCCGCCCGATGATCTCGTGACCCGGCACCATCGGGTAGATGCTGTTGCCCCAATCGTTGCGTGCCTGATGAATGTCGGAGTGGCAGACGCCGCAGTAGAGAATATCGACCACGACGTCATTGGCGCGGGGGGCACGGCGTGTAAAGCGGTGCGGCTCGACCGGTGTGGTCGCCGACTGTACAGCATATCCGGCGATCTCGGGGGTAAAAGTCTCCAAAGTATAAACCTCTTCCTGTCAATGCAACGATAGGGCGTCCTGCTGTCGGATCGCGTCCCGGTTTCGCATAGCGCACTGCGCACAACGCGGCCCCTCTTCGCCTTCGTAAACTCTCCTGCCCGTGAGTTTCTGCGTAAAAGCCGCAGCCTAAACTTGAATACGAAGAAGCCGGCACTCGAATACTGCACAATCCTTGCTCTATTCTGCAAAGAGGAATGGTGAGAGCAGGAAAAGACTGGGGCGCTGTACAAGTTAGCGGCAATCCTGCCGGTGCCCCGATGTGATGACAGGGAAAGCAAGCGGGATAGCTATCGTGTTTAGCCGCGCCGATTGTGGCCGGAAGAAAGCAGTAAGCCTGATATGATCTCACGGCTCTTCGTGCTCTGTGTATCCCTGTTGTTCTGCTGTCCCTTGGCGACCGGCAGCAGCGCACCCAAGCTAAAACCGCTCCAGGTTTTTATTCTGGCGGGACAGTCCAATATGGAGGGACAGGCTGTCGCCGATCTGGATGGCAAAGACTACAATGACGGTAAAGGCACCCTCAAGGCGCTGCTGGCCGATCCGAGGGGCGCGAAGCTGGCCGGGCATTTGCAGGCGAAAGAGGGAGGCTGGGCCGTGCGCAGCAGCGTCTGGGTGCGATACCAGCGAGAGAACGCCCCACTGCTGAAGGGTCCGCTGTCGCTCGGGTACAGCGTCTATGGCGACACGCACCATTTTGGACCAGAACTGCAGTTCGGCAATGTCATCGCCGATAATATCCCTGAGCAGGCGCTGATCATCAAGACCGCCTGGGGCGGCAAGAGCCTCTATAAAGACTTCCGCCCGCCCAGTTCCGGCGGAACCATCGGCCCGTACTATCTCAAAATGATCGAAGAGGTACGGACAGCCCTCGCCAATCTGAAGCGGGACTTCCCAGCATACGAGGGTCAGGGTTACGAACTGTCCGGTTTTGTCTGGTATCAAGGCTGGAACGACGGCGTCGATCCGCAGCACGCCCTTCCTGAGTACGAACAGAACCTCGTTAATCTTATCAAGGATGTCCGTAAGGATCTCAAAGCTCCGAAACTGCCGGTCGTCATCGGGGAACTGACAGGCCCGTGGGTGCAGGCGCCTCCGGAATGGACCGCACTGCGCCATGCTCAGGCTGCGGCCGCAGCACGGCCGGAGTTCCAGAGAACCGTCGTCTTCGTCGAGACACACGACTTTGTCCGTCCGTCAGCAGAATCTCCCAATCCCGGCCACGGCCATCACGAGTTTGGGAACGCAGAGACCTGCTTCCTTGTCGGAGATGCACTCGGCAAAGGGATGATCTCCCTGATGCCAGGGATCAAGCCGCACCCGGATGTAACGGGGGCATCGTCCCCGAGGGCGGCTGCCGGGCTCATCGCAGGGCAGGACGAGTTCCTGGCTGGCTATCTGATCATCCCCACCGCTGAAAAGGTGGAGAGAACCTACAACGCTGGGTTCTCCATGTACGTGGCTGCCTGGCCTTTGCTGCGGAAATATCCGGGGCATCGTTTCCAGACGGGGCTTCCGGGCACGTGGATGTTCGCCCAGTACGACGGAGCCGCGCCAAAAGAGATGTATTCCGATGTCGAGGGAGGGCTCGGCTGGTGGACCGATACGCGCTTTGCCACCGAAACGCCGAAGTTCATCATGGGAGGAGTAGCCCCGAACTTCTCTGATATCGCCAACGGCCCGGCACACGGATGGGGAACCTGGGAGAAGCCCCAAGGTCTCTATGGGGTCGCACAGATAAGCCCCTGGCTGCTGTTCCCCATCGACGGCTTGAATCTGAAGCAGGGGACATGCGGGGAACTGTTCGGCTATGGCTATTTGACGCTGCCGCTTTCCGAAGCCAAGGC
>JAYTGR010000501.1:0-4810 GCA_043733205.1 Chthonomonadaceae bacterium | reverse complement strand
TCATGACAGGTTCCGCACTTCGCTTCCCACACGGGCCGAAAGGTGTCGTCCCCCTTCGTGCCGCCCGGCACCAGCGTACCGGTCACTCCCGGTGCATTGACCAGCACCACCCCGCCGCCGTCCAGACTCGATCCCCGAATCTCGACGGTCACGGTAGTGCCAGTCTTTCCGCCGACCGGATAAAAGGTGTTGATACGCGGAATCTGCCCCTGTACCGCACTGCCTGCAAAGAGCGAGCAGAGCGCTGTAAAGGCGGCAATTTGTGAAGAGAGATTTTTTAGATTCATGGGTTACCCGGTCAAGTGCAGGCATGAGAGTTAGTGTTTTTTAGGGCGCGATTTTACAGACGCTTTTGCGGCAGGAGGGGCCGGGGGAGCGGGCAGGGCGGGGGGAGCGAAGCCGGACAGCAGTTTGTTCGCTTCGACGTCCCAGACATAGACGATCCCTTCGCGGCCGCCCGCAACAGCGGTCTTGCCGTCCGGGGTCAGAGCGGCGGCGTAGACAGGCTGAGGAGAGTCTTTGAACTCCCGGACTTTGCCGCCGTTATCGATGTTCCAGACGTTGACGATCTTATCGGCGCCCCCGGTGATGATGCGCTGCCCATTTGCGGAGCGGCCGAGCGCATAAATTCCGCCCGGATGCGCCATGTTGGTGCGGTACTGATAGCCGCTCCAGGCGTTCTTACGGTCGTCGTGGTTGACGCCCCACCAGTAGAGTTTGCCATCGAGACTCGAACCGACGAACTGGGTGCCGTTGGACAGAAACGCCAGGCCGGTGATGCCCCCTTCGCTCTGGTCGAAGTTGATGACGTTGACCACCTTCTGCTGGTCCCACACCTTGACGATACGGTCCAGCCCGCCTGTCAGGAAGATGAAGCCGCTTTTCGGCGAAAAGGCCACAGCCTGCACCCTGTCGTTATGTGCATCCAGGAGAGGGCCTTCATCGGTGGTCAGCGAGGTGAAGCAGCGCACCTTTTTGTCGTTGGATCCGATGAGCAGCTCTTTGCCGTCCGGATCGAACGCGACCGATTCGATCGTGTCGTACTGATTCGGCAGCACATTCGGTTTCACGGCATTGGTGGTGTCCCAGACGACCGTCGCGCCCGTCAGTCCCGGCTGCCCGCTGCCGATGGCCAGCAGCTGCCCGTTCGGGTGAAAAGCCAGCGACCGTACCCCGTCCTGCACCTGCCGAAACGTGCCGACGACCTGCCAGGTCGCCGCATCGTAAAGGACTACCTGACCGGCGGTTCCGACGGCCAGTCGTTTGCCATCCGGGCTGTAGGCCAGCGCCGTGATCTCTCCGAGCGGCCGATTCGGTCTGACGATAACGGAGGCAGCCGGATCCGGAAGCGTGCCAGTGGTCTGCCTGGATGCGTCGCCTGGTTTGGCTTGTCCAGGGGCAGCTGCGCCAGCCGGTTTGGCAGTGTCGCCGGGTTTGGTCTGTCCGGGCGTAACGGCGGTTTTGCCCGACAACTGGCCTTTCGCTGCCGACACCGTATCGTTTTGCGGCTGTCCGGCGGCAGGAGGCGCTTTCGTCTGCGCCCCTGCCGCCAACCCCAGTCCTAAAACGGCGGTCATGCTCACTATATTCGGCCTGCGGAACGGCTGCATTATACCAGGGCCTTGTGGATGTGCGAGCCTCCGCGCGCCAGGGTGATGCGGACGCCCTCGGGAGAAGCGATGCTCTGGGTGTAGTCGATGCCGAGACAGTGGTAGATCGTCGCGGCGATATCTTCCGGGCGCACCGGGTCGGAGGCGGGCTCCATGCCCTTGGCGTCGGAGGAGCCGACGACGGTCCCGCCTTTGACGCCGCCGCCAGCCATCAGCATCGAGAAGACGCGCGGGTAGTGATCGCGGCCCGCATCGCGGTTGATGATCGGGGTGCGTCCGAACTCGCCCATCACGACCACGAGGGTGCGCTGCAGCAGTCCACGCTGCGCCAGATCGGCGATAAAGGTCGAGAAGCTCTGGTCGAACATATTCAGGTGACCGCCGCCCAGGGAGTTGAAGATGTTCGAGTGGTTGTCCCAGCCGCCAAGCGTGACGGTCGAGAAGCGAACGCCTGCTTCCGTCAGGCGGCGCGCCAGGAGCAGGCTCTGCCCGAAGTTGTTGCGGCCATAGGAGTCGCGCAGTTCCGGTTTTTCTTTCGAGAGGTCGAATGCGGCGCGGGCCTCGGTGGAGGAGAGCAGGGTGTAAGCGCGGTTGTAGAACGAGTCGACGGCACGGGCGGTATCGGAGCCCTTCTCGTGCTGTCGGAAAGCGGCGTCTACGGTCTCGCGCAGCTCTTTGCGGCGCGTCTGTTTCGCATCGGTCATGCTGGCAGGCATATCGAGATCGCGGACACGGAAGTTCGGATTGGCCGGGTCGCCGCCGGGATAGAACGGGTTCAGCGAAGCGCCGAGGAAACCTGCACCCATCTCACTGCCGGGCTGCTGAATCGAGATGTAGGGGGGCAGAGCGCTGCGGGGGCCAAGCAGGCTGGAAGCCACTGCACCATAGGAAGGCACCGCGAAGCCGGGCAGCGGCAGGAAGCCCGTCAGCATATAGTGGGTGCCGATCTCATGCGCCCCGGTCGGACTGGTGACGCTGCGCACGGCGCACACCTTGTCCATCTGACCGGCGAGTTTGGGCAGGTGCTCGGACAGCTGAATCCCGTTCGCGCTCGTCGGAATCGCGTTGAACTTGCCGCGGATCTCCAGCGGCGAATCCGGCTTCGGGTCGAAGGTGTCGATATGGCTCGGTCCGCCTGCCAGCCAGATCAGGACCACGGAGTCTGCGGTGCCGGTGGTATGCTGTCCGGCGGGCTGCGCTTTTTTCGCGCTGTCTGCCAGGGCGTAGTATTTCGAGAGGGAGAGCCCCAGCAGACTCAGCACGCCTACGCGCAGCACGTCCCGCCGGTGAAATTTCTCACAGTCGCTCAGCCAGTTGTAATCCATATCAGTCAGCCTCCCTCACTTTTAGTGATTGAAAAAGAATTCGCGGGCGGACAGCAGCGCCCAGAGCAGATCCTGCGCCCCCTCATGCCGATCCGGAACCTGTTTGAGAATGGCGACCGATTTCGCCAGTTCGGTGGGATTCGGCGCGCGGCAGAAGGTGCGCATATAGAGCCCTTTCACCAGCGCCTCGTCGGTGTCGTTCCGGGCGACCTCGTTATTGACGGTGGTGCCCTGTCGAATCTTGCCCTCGATGTAGGGCGAGTTGATCATCATGAGGGTCTGCACGAGGTTCGGCTCCAGCTTGGGGTCGATATCTGCCAGAAACTCGCGATGCGACTGCCCGAAGGCGCTCAGAAACTGTGAGTTGTTCGGGATCTCGGCCTGGACGGCGCGTGAACGCTCCGGGAAGGAGCCGAATTTCTCCTGCGCTCCGGTCGCCTGATTCACCACGTCCACCAGCGCTTCCGCAGGCATCGCTTTGGGGAAGTAGTGAGAGAAGAAACGGTCGTCTTTCTCATTGGACGCGTTGGGAACGGCGGAAAGTTGGTAGGTGCGCGAGTTTAAGATGAGCCGTGTGACATATTTCATATCGTACTTATGGTCGGAAAGCTCTTTCGCCAGCGCATCGAGCAGGCCCGGCACACTCTCCGGCGTCGTCGCCCGCATGTCGTCCACCGGATGGATGACGCCGCGCACAAAGAAGTAGGACCAGAGCCGGTTCACGGTGGCGCGGGCGAAGAAAGGATTCTTCGGTTCGGTCATCCAGTCTGCGAGAGAGACGATCATGTCGGGCGTATCTTTCGCGGGCTCCAGTTCGCCGAGGTAGGTGCAGGGTGCGATCCTGCCGCGATTCTTGCCATTGACGGACATATTGACCACACGAGCGTTCGGGTCATAGCCGACGATCTCCTCGTTGTTCAGTTTGCCGCCGCGCGCGTTCACTTTCCCCATAAACGAGGCGAAGTTCCAGTAGTTGTCGGTGGTCCAGCGGTCGAAAGGATGTTTGTGGCAGCGGGCGCAGGACATGCGGACGCCGAGGAACGCCTGCCCGATGTTTTCCATACGGTCGTTGGCGCCGCGCTCGACGCGATAGAAGTTGGTCGGGCCGTTTTGGTAGGTGCTGCCGCGTGCCTCGATCAGCTCGCGCACGAATTTGTCCCAGGGCTGGTTCTCCTCGACGCTGTTGCGTATCCAGTCGGTGAACAGGACCGCGCTGCGGTCGGCGAGCGCGCCGTTGCCGTTGCCGAACTTGCGCGGATTGACCCGCAGCAGGTCGGCCAAGTGCAGGGTGCGGTAGTCGACATACTCTGGCCGCTCCAGCAGGCTGTCGATCAGCTTGGCGCGTTTGGCAGGGTCGGGATCGGTCTGGAAGGCGGTTACTTCGTCTGGAGAGGGCAGACGTCCGAGGGTATCGAGCGTGACGCGGCGCAGGAATTCGGGATCGTCGCTTGAAGGGGACGGCACGACGTTCAGCTGTTTGAGGTTGTCGAATACATATTTATCGATGACATTGCCGGCAGGGACGTTGGGGTAGGGGCCTTTGCGGATCTGCGGCAGCGTCACAAAGCAGGCGGAGACGGTGCCGAGGTAGCGTACGACGACCGCGCCGCCGCCCCAGCGCAGACCGTTCACGACGCCGTTCTGCGAGACATCCAGCACCGCGCCGTTCGTGGACTGGAACGCGGTTTGCCGGGTCACGTCGCGGCTGCTGCCGTCGGTATAGGCAGCCACGACCTTCAGTTGGCGCGGCAGGCCAGCCTTGGTGAGCTGAAGTTTTTCGGGCACGACACGCAGAGTGGTCAGGCGCGGGTCTTTGTCTGTAAAAGGCGCGCCCTGTTTGATCCAGCGCAAAAGAGTATTGTACTGATACGAGCC
>JAYTGR010000500.1:0-4814 GCA_043733205.1 Chthonomonadaceae bacterium | reverse complement strand
CTCCCTCTGAAAACAAAACTTAATGGTTCATCTGGCTAATAAATGTGACTTTTCCCCGGACCATTTCTAGACCTCTGGACCGCACTTTGAGATCGATCCGTGATTTTCAAGACCGTTGTGGGCGACTTGAAAACGGGATTGAATTAGCCGGATGAACCACTTAATGTCCCTCCCTACGTAATGTCTTTTCCTTTACCTGGCCTATTTTGAACGCTTAAAATAAAGTCCAAACAGCCCCTCACCAGAGAACGTAACAATGAAATTACGTGTTAGGGCACCCCCTTCCCGTATCGGGAAGGGGGACGGGGGGTTAGGTCGTACGCTCACGCCGACAGTATATTGGCAAATAGCAGTACAGTAGAGGGAGAGAAAGAACTCGCGGTCTGGGCAGAGCACAGCGTGGATTATGTGCTCTCTTTGCCGGCTCCCAAGCCCAAGCGCTCCGCGCAGAAAGCGCCTGAGAAGTGAAACGAGCGCTCCTACGACCAGGCATCGCGGTCCTTTTTTCGATCTGTTATGTTTATCCCCACTCCCTGAATACACCAGCATACCAGCAGGATAACAAGGAACACCTCCGATGTGTGGCGAATAAGGAGATAGATCTTATAACATCCAAGAGGGACGGGCATGAAAAGGGAGAAGACGATGCTGCAAAGAGCAGTCACGCAGACGGGGCGAAGCGCTGTCAAAGCGGCACTTTTCGGTATGCTGATGGTTCTGATTTCGCTGTCAGGTGTGACAGTGCGGGCTGCGGCCCAGGATGCCTTGCCGGAGACGGTTTTCCTCTGGCCTGCAGGATCCCCGACGCTCAAAGGGCTGGACGAGAAGGAGAAGCTTACGCCGCCGAATCCGAAACCCGGACAGCGCATCGGCTCCATTCGGAATGTCCACAATCCCTCCATCGAGGTCCATCTTGCCCCTGCGGCTCAGGCGAACGGTACCGCCATGCTTGTCGCGCCAGGCGGCGGGCACCAGCAGCTGGTCTGGGCTTCGGAAGGCACGGATATAGCGAAGTGGCTGAACGGCATCGGTGTGACGGCGTTCGTTCTCAAATATCGCCTGGCCCAGACGCCGAACTACCACTATACGGTCGAAGGGGACGCGCTGCAGGACACGCAGCAGGCGATGCGGATCATCCGGGCGCGGGCGAAAGAGTGGGGCGTCAAAAAGGACCGTGTCGGTATTCTGGGCTTCTCGGCAGGGGGAGCGCTGGCGGCGCTCGCGGATATACGCTTCGACCGAGGCAATCCATCGGCTTCCGATCCGATCCTGCAGCAGAGCTGCCGGCCCGATTTCGTGGGGCTGGTCTATGCGGGCTGGGCGCCGATGGATATCACCGCGCCGAAAGATGCCGCTCCCGCCTTTCTCACCAGCGCAGGCAAAGACGACGAGTTTCATGCCCGCGAGACGGTCGAGTTTTTCAGTTCCCTGTTTAAAGCGGGCGTGCCTGCCGACCTGATCATCTATAGCCACGGCGGGCACGGCGGCTCTATCAGCCCGCGCAAAGGGATTCCCTTCGGCACATGGCATATTCGCTTCCAGGAGTGGCTCGCCGACCTGGGGATGCTGAATAAGGCTTGAAAATCGATCAAGGACACACCCAGGGCAATACTGCCGTATTGAGGACAAAATAGTCGCATTTCCAGGATAAACTCGTCCTGGCAAGGTACAATGAGGGACAAGTATTTTGCTTCTACGGGTTTAAGGAACCTTCGAAGCGGACGAATACCATGACATCATGGTAGGTATGTACGATCGGTTCGCCCTTTTGTTGTCCCAGTACGCTTACGACTTTGGAGAGACTGTCGGAAGTCAGGCCGTTGGGCGCTGTGATCGTCACCTGAATTCGGTCGGTGAGCGCCTGCCCGGTGCGTGGGTCGACAATGTGCGAATAGCGCCGCCCGCCGATTTCGACAAACTGCTCGGTATCGCCGGAGGTGGAGATCGCCCGGTTGGCGAACAGCAGTACCGGCACCTGTGGGTTTGCGCCGGCGTTTGCCACCTGAATTTTCCAGCCTGTCTCGCCGGGGGGCGGTTGACTGACGACGATGTCGCCTCCCGCTTCCACCAGAGCACGGGTGATCCCATGACTTCGGAGCGCTTCCTGAGCGCAGTCATCGGCATAGCCTTTGCCGATGCCGCCCAGATCGAGTTTCATTCCTGGAACCAGCAGGCGCACCGTGTGCCGCCGTGAGTCCAGCGCCATCCTGCGCCATCCGACCCGCGTCAGGGCCAGAGCGATCTCTGCGGGGCGAGGCAGAAGGTGGGTCTTGCGAGCCTGACGCCAGAGCGCGATGAGCGGCCCACAGGTCACATCGAAGGCGCCGTCGCTGCGTTTCGCCACCTCCTGCGCACGCTGCAGCACCGTAAAGAGATCGCGGCTGACCGGAACGGGCGGCCCGCCTGCCTTCGCGCAGAGCCGCATAAGCTCGCTGTCGGGCCGGTAATCGCTCATGATGGTATCGAGTTCCGCGAACCGCTCGAAGGCGGCGGCGCAGGCGCTTTCCGCGGTCGGCTTGTCGGGAGCATAGACTACCAGCCGGACATCCACGCCCATGTGGTATTCGGTATAGGCGTACCTCATGAGAGGGATGGGATCGGCATGGCAGAAGACTGTCGCCGGCATCCAGCAGGCGGCGAAAACAACGAGGGAGAGGAAAATCCGTAATTTGAAACCGCGCATTTTGTTCACCATAGAACCAGGAAAATCGACATCGGAGCCCCGGGCCAGCGTCCGGCGGCGTGTGCTGCCGGCAGTCTGTTCGCTGCTCTGTATTATACCTGCTGCCCTGTGTACGCCGTATGCCCGCGCCGCCTCGCCGCAGGCCTTCAGAACGATCGCGATGGACAGGCAGGGAAGCAGTTCCGCTGTGCCGGCCGGAACGGAAGCTCTGAAATCCTATTCGCAGACGATGCCGGGTTCGGTCGTCAAGATCGAGATGGTCGCGATTCCGCCTGGCAGTCTGGCTGCAGACGGCAAAAAAGTGAGCGTCAAACCGTTCTGGATCGCGAACACCGAAACGACCTGGGAGGCTTACGACACCTTCCTTGCCAGCGGAACGCCTTCAAAAGCCTACGATCAGACCGAATTTGCCCCCGATGCCATCGCGCGCCCCAGCAAATCTTATATTCTGCCCGACCTCGGCTGGGGCCACCATGGCTACCCCGTCATCAACGTCAGTTCCCTCTCCGTCACCATGTTCTGCCGCTGGCTTTCGGCTCAGACCGGCAAAAAGTACCGCCTGCCGACCGATACCGAATGGGAGTATGCCTGCCGCGCCGGTTCGACCTCCTCGAAACCGCTGCTGCCCGCCCAGGCGGACAAAGTGGCCTGGTATGCCGGCAACAGCGACCGCAAAACGCATCCGGTGGCGAAGAAACTGCCCAACGCCTGGAATCTGTACGATATGGAAGGCAATGCGGGGGAGTGGGCAACGGATACGGAAGGCAAGTTTGTCCTCTGCGGGGGCGTTTTCAAAGACAATCCTGACCGGCTGCTGCCTACCATGCGCCGTCACTTCATACCGGCCTGGCAGGCCACCGACCCACAGCTCCCGAAAAGCCGCTGGTGGCTGGCCGACGGCAGCTTCATAGGCTTTCGCATCGTCTGCGAGCCTTAACAAGGAGATTTCGATGACCAATTCTAAGAGTGCGCAGGCCATGGCCGCATCACGGCGTGAATTTCTGCAGACGACGACAGCGGCCGGGGCCGCCCTGCTCGCGACCGGTAACTACGCTTTCGCACAGGGAGCGGAGCGCATCCGGGTGGGGCTGATCGGCTGCGGCGGACGCGGCACGGGCGCGGCGGCGAACACGCTCGCGGGAGATCCCGGCGTCGTTCTGACCGCTATGGGCGACGTCGTCCAGTCGCAGCTCGACAGCAGCCTCAAAACGCTGAAGGCGCAGGAGGGCCTCGCGGCGCGTGTGGATGTGAAACCGGAGATGCAGTTCGTCGGGCTGGACGCCTATCTCAAGGTGATCGAAAGCGGGGTGGATGTCGTCCTGCTCACGGCTCCTCCCGGCTTCCGCCCTCAGCATATCAAAGCGGCGGCAGCGGCAGGCAAACATATCTTCGCCGAGAAGCCGATGGGCACCGATGCGGCTGGAGTGCGTTCCGCGCTGGAAGCGGTGAAGGCTGCGCAGTCGAAAGGCAGATGCTTCGTCTCCGGATTCTGCTACCGCTACAGTCTGCCGCACCGCGCCTTTTACAAACGTCTGCACGAGGGCGCTATCGGCCCGGTGCGGCATGTCCATGCCACCTATCTTACCGGACCTGTGAAACCGATGCCGCCTGCTGCGGCGCGCCCAGCCGGCATGAGCGATACCGAATGGCAGATTCGCAACTGGTACAACTTCGTCTGGCTCTCCGGCGATGGCCTCATCGAGCAGGCCTGCCACAGCGTAGACAAGATTCTTTGGGCCATGAAGGACGTTCCGCCAGTGCGCTGTGTCGCCACGGGCGGGCGGGACAACGCCAACAACGAAGGCAATATCTTCGACCACATCGATGTCTTCTACGAGTTCGCGGACGGCACACGCGCGACGATGGCACAGCGGCAGATTCCCAACTGCTCCCATAACGACAACACCGACTACGTGATCGGCGCGAAGGGGACTGGAACCGTCCATTTCGCCGATACCGACATGAATGGCGAGTCCAAATGGGTCTACAGCGGCCCCAAGCCCAGTATGTACGACATCGAGCATAAGGAGATGTATGCCGCGATTCGAGGGGGCAAAGTCATCAACGATTCGGAGCGTATGGCCCGCAGCACCCTGGCAGGGCTGATGGGGAGGACAGCCGCCTACACCGG
>JAYTGR010000499.1:0-1607 GCA_043733205.1 Chthonomonadaceae bacterium | reverse complement strand
TGAAGATGCTGCGGTCCTCAAAAACGGAAGAGGCTTGCGATCCGGCGCAGGCCCGCGCGCTGTTTCTTGCCTGTCTGGGGCTGCCGGTCTTCGCCTTCTTTACGCTGATGGCGTTCAAGGCGAAGGTGCAGGGCAACTGGGCTGTCTGCGCCTGGCTGACTCCGACCGTACTTTTCGCGGGCTGGTCGGCCGCAGAGATGCAGCGCTCGGCGCAGGGCTGCCGCAGGCAGATCCGTCTTCTCGCCCTCATCGGCCTGCTGAGCCTGCTGCCGACCGTTCTGCTGGTCTCTCCGCCGCTGCGCCTTGTGCTGGGCATTCATCTCAAACCCGATGCCGACACCTCCAACACCGCTTACGGCTGGCGGGAGGTCGCAGGGCGCGTCCAGCAGGTCCGAATAGCGATGGCACGAGGCGGTCATCCCCACGTCTTCCTTGCAGGAAACGGCTATCAGTATCCGGCCCTGCTCGCCTTCTATCTCCCCGGTCATCCCGAAACCAACGACATGTTCATTCACAATCGCCTCACGATGTACGCCGCCTATGTGGAGAACCTGCAGGGGAAACTCGGGGAAGATGCGATCTACGTCAACGAAAACCAGGTCGAAGACGCCGCGCTGCGCTACGAGTTCGAGCGCGTGGAGTGGGAGCCGCCCCTGGCGATCTACCGCCGTCCCTACTCCTCCGAGCCGATTCGCACCGTCTTCATCGCACGCTGCTATGGTTATCGGCACTACATGGGACTGCGCCTGCACGAAGGGGGCTAGGTTCACAAAGGGGTTGTAAGACGGCCCCTTCCGAGGTCAGGAAGGGGCCAAGAATGGGAACAGAGATCAGGGAACGGTGACTTCGAGCTTTTCCAGGGACTTGCCCCCGGCGGAGTTGAAGGCTTCGACCTCGATCGTATGCTTGCCGGAAGTGAGCGGCAGGGTTTCGATGGTGAAGGCTTCGCGCATCGAATCGAAGAGGCCGTCCGTCGGAGCGGCGGCAAACCAGTCGCCTCCGTCGATCCGGTACTGGCCTGCCGTAATCGTGACGCGCGTCTGCGTGAGAGTGCCCTGCAGATTGACGCGCTTGTCCGACGAGATCTTAGGCTGGCCGGAGAACGTGATTTTGGGCACGGCATTCACGATCGTCACCGGCTCGGAAACGACCGTCGTCGTCTGCGCATCGACCGGGTTGCTGGCCCGGTCCGAGGCGACGACCTTGAACCAGTAGCTGCCATCGGGCAGCAGCGTGGTGTCTATCGACTTGGAGCTTTCCCGCTGTGAAGCGGCAGAGGCAGGCGCCGCAGCCTTGTGTTCCTGACTGAGACGATACTCCTCTATGATCGAAGCCTTCATCGCCTCCGGCAGGTTCATCGCCGCGACCTTCGTCTTGTACTCCGCCAGCATCTTCTCGGGCGTATCGGTCGCGATGGCCAGAACGATCTTGGCGCTGTCTGCGGTGTCGGCGACAGCAGTGGCCGCTGGGGCCGGTTTCGCAGGTGCCGGCAGAGGTTTCCAGGTGGCTCCGGCATCCGTCGAGTAGGTGACTTCGTAGGTGAGGGTGTCGCTGTCGGGATCGACGCCGTTCCAGCGCAGGGTCTGTGTTTTCGACCAGCGCTCTCC
>JAYTGR010000498.1:0-12534 GCA_043733205.1 Chthonomonadaceae bacterium | reverse complement strand
TTACGTTTCTCGCCCGAGGCTACTATCCGGCGATGACGGGCTATCAGCTGGAGAGTATGGAGCTGGGGCGGCGGGCGAAGATCGATCCGCGCCGGCTGGCGCTGGCGCTCTTCCTCGCTATTGGACTCGGGCTTATGGTGGGCTGGTACAATCATCTTGTGCCCTACTATCGGAGCGGCGCGCAGAACTTGCGGGGAGGGATGTGGGGAACCTGGATCGCGCAGCCCGAGTACGAACATGCCGCGGCCTATGCCAAAGCCGCAAAGCCGCCGGACATCGCGCGCATTTGGGCGACCCTCGTGGGCGCCGCCGTGGTCTTCACGCTCTGGACGCTGCGCCTGCGTTTCACCGGATTTCTGCTCCATCCGATGGGCTATGTCATGGCATGCAGTTACGGCAGTCTGATCTGGTCGTCGTTTCTGATCGTCTGGATCCTGAAGTCGCTGGCGCTGCGCTACGGCGGCATGCGCTTCTACAAGACGACGGTGCCGTTTTTCCTTGGGCTGGCGCTGGGCCACTTCGCCATCGCGGGGATTCTCTGGGGGCTGACCGGGGCCTGGACAGGCGACTCGGTGCATGGCTACGAAGTCTTCTTCGGCTGACGCTGCCCCTTCCCATATCGGGAAGAGGGCAGGGGTTTAAGGGTTACTTCTCGTTCGTTTTGGCCGTGAGGGCATCGCTGAAGGTGACCCACTTTACGTTGATTTGCGACCCGGCCTGGAATGTATCCAGTCCTTCCTGTACCTTCTTGCCGTTGACCAGCTGGCCTTTGTACATCAGCATCCCTTTGAAAGCGGCATCGCGCGCTCGGTCGAAAGGAATGGTGATCGCGCTCTGTTTGTCGATACAGCGGATCAGCCAGTAGGCGCCGGCGATTTTGACGGGGCCAAGCTGCTGCTGCGGCTTCATACCAAAGATGATTTTTGCCAGTTCCGGAGATTTGTCCAGGCCAGGCTGTCCGCGCTTGATAGCAGGCAGCTGCCCGCCGTTCGCCTTGCTGTTGTCTTCGCTGTACTGGGATGCGACATTTGCGAACGGCTGGCCCTCTTTCAGAGCGGCCGCCGCCTTCGTGATGGCATCCTGAGAGCGGCAAACGATAACAGAGATGAGTACGGTTTCCGGTCGAAAGTACTGTGCGTTAGGGTTGGTCGGCGCGATATTTGCAGCGTAGTACTTTTGCGCTTCCATCTCGCTGACCGAGATGTTTTTGGTGAGCAGGGCGGTCCGGGCCATATTGAGACGAATGGAGCGTTTGACATCGCCCGCGCTCTGGTGGGTGCGGAACAGTTCCGTGGCGAATTTCGAGTCCTTGCTGACCTCTTTGTATTTGGCCTCGACATCCCTTTCCGGAGGCAGCGCCCCCTCCTTCTTCGCATACTGTAAGAGCAGTGTCTCCTGGGCGACCGTGTGAGCGACGGTATTGCCGCCGGCGACGTCCATACGATGCTGCAGATAATCGATCTCGATCGGCTCGCCGTTTATGGTCGCGACGACATCGTTCAATTTGGCGTGTTTTTTCTCCCAGGCATACCCGGCGAAGGCGCTGATACCGGCGACGATCGACAGACAGACGATCAGAAGGAGCGGCTTGAGCCAGCGTGGAAATTCGCGCTCAGGCTCCTCCTCTTCCTCGGTTTCGTCCTCCTCGACCTCCTCTTCTTCGTCCAGGAGGTCGTCGTCAGGATCGTTCTTTTTTGTGCGTCTTAATGCCATGTGTTTACCTCGCCACCAGATGAATATAATGCCGCTGCACGCGCTGCTGCAAAGTCCACTTACCGCAGAGAGCCCTGCGCCAGGGCCCCGTTTTTTATTTCTTCATTAAAAAGAATAGGATCGCGAGCACGATCAGCAGCAGGACGATCCCTATCGCGATCGGCGTCACCGGAAAACGACTTTGGGACGAGGAATCGGCCGGACGCGGAACTGGCGTCACGGGTTCGGCCTGCTTCTGGACTGGACCAGAAATCGGGACGGTCGGTGCGATCGGCTCGGCTGCGGCGGATACTGGGGCGCCCAGCACAGTTTCGCACTGCCAGCATCGATCTTTTTCCGTCATGTCCTGATTGTTCGCACCGCAGTGCGGACATTTGATTTTCGGCATAGGTTTTCTTCAGATTGGGACTTACTGATCCCTTGGTTCGAGGACAGGGCCTGAATCTCCTGCCCAAGACGGGACAGGAGATAAAACGCAGCAGGGGTGCTTCGGGCACGTCAGCGCTGTTCGATAGGCTTCCAAGGCAGGTCTTTGGGGCCGATGTATTCGAGACGGGGCCGGATGATCTTCTGGCCCGGTTTGTACTGTTCGAACATATGGGCGCACCAGCCGGAGGTGCGGCTTACCGCGAAGATAGGCGTATAGAGTCGCATCGGCAGGCCCATCTCGTAGTAGCAGGAGGCGGAGAAGCAGTCTACGTTGGCGTAGATCCCCTGTTTGCCGGCCGCAAGCCGCTCCGGGGTGTTGCTCAGTTCGTCTACGATCGCTTCGATGGCAGTGGTCATCTGGAACCATTTGGTGTCGTGGTGCAGCTCCCCGAGCTGCCGGCTCATCTCGCGCAGATGGGTGGCGCGGGGATCCGGAGCGCGGTAGACCGCGTGGCCGAAGCCGGGAACTGGGGTGCGTTTTTCGCCGGTCAGCATCGGGCGCACAAACGCATCGACCTTCTCCGGCGAGCCGATTTCGAGCAGCATCTGCATGGTCTCTTCGGCGGCGCCCCCATGGCGCGGACCGGAGAGTGTGCCGATGCCGGAGACGAGGCCGGAATAGAGGTCGGCGCCGGTGGCGACAGTCACGCGGGTCGAAAAGGTAGAGGCGTTCGCCTCATGGTCGGCATGCAGAATGAAATCGATATCCATTGTGCGCACATAGAGCGGATCGGCCTCTTCGCCGGTGAGCATATAGAGGAAGTTCGCGGCGATCCCCAGGTCGGGGCGCGGAGCGATCGGCGTTTTGCCCTGACTCAATCGCTCGATGGCGGCGACGAGGGTGCCAATGGCGGCCTGGACCCGCAGCGCCTTGCGCTTGTTGGCCGCTTCCGAACTGTCGCCGTGATCGGGGTCGAACATCCCCAGGGCCGAGACTGCGGTGCGGAGCGCATCCATCGAGTTCGCCGCAGGCGGGAAACCGTGCAGCAGGTTCAGGACGTTTTCCGGCAGCGCGGCGTGTGCGGCCAGTTCCGACCGAAACGCCTTCAGCTCCATTGCCGTGGGCAGCGCGCCATTCCACAATAAATAGACCACCTCCTCGAACGTGGCGTGGTCGGCAAGATCGTGAATGTTGTAGCCCCGATAGTACAGGTGGCCTTCGGCCTGGACATCGCAAACTTCGGACTCGCCGATGACGACGCCTCGCAACCCCCCGGCTTGCGTGGTCATATTCCTCTACTCCAATTCTGATAAAGTTTGGGTGGTGTGACTGTAAAACAGCCTTTACATTCTAGCACGTTTGCGCACCGTTTGCAATGGCGGTTGCAAGCCGTGTACCCCTCGGGTATAATGCTCTTTACGGGGCTTTCTACGGGCAGCACAGCACCGTCTATTATTGGGAACACGGGAGAGGTGAGGAGGCGGACGGATGCGAAACGTGATCCTGCCGATCGGAGCAGCGATGATGGCGCTTGGGCTGGCGGCGCCTGTGCAGGCGCTGACCCAGCACCGCATCAACGCGGCTGCCGCCTGCCTGTTCCAGGTCCATCTTGCGCTCGTAGAGGCGCCGGGGATACGCCGCCCGGAAGAGCCTTTGCCTGTCTATTTCGGGCGGCTGCTCGCGCTGCAGCCTGGGGAGAAACCTGCCGTTCGGCATGCGAGGGTAGCCGCATATCTGGCTCTGCTGGATCAGGCGGCCGCCCGGACCATCGGCCTGCGTAAGCTTCCTTCTTTGCAGACGGCCTCCGCGCCGAACCGCGCTCTCTGGCAGCAGATCGACCTGAATCTCCATGATATGCCCGCCGCAGCGGCAAAGGCACGGACGGAGTGGGCACGGGAAGAAACGAAGCCGGGGGCGCCTTCCGAAACCGCGAAAATCTTCACGCAGACGATCTGGCATATCCAGAACGCCTACGCGGCTTTGCGCGATGCCCTCCCCTGAAGGGAAGTATGTGAACCCTTCCGGAGTATTTCCCGACAAAATAAGCAGAAGAAGAGAGTGACAGCACGTGATTTCGGCAAAAAGACGGCAGCAGGCAGGGATATGGGGTCTGGCGGCGGTCTGCAGCCTCTGCGGAACGACAGGCCGGGCACAGGAGGCGCCGGCACCGGCATCGACCGGCGTGGAAACCGCATTGGCGAAGATGCAGGCTGGCGACTGGCGCGAAGCTATGCGGCAGACGAAGCCTGCGATTAGGCGAACACCGGACGATCCGACCCTCAATGTGCTGATCGCCGCGATCCTGCTGCAGACCGGAGATGCGAATACGGCTCTCGGTTTTTTGAAAACGGCGAATGCGTCCGCCCCGGACGACAGCCTGGCGAACTATGCGCTGGGGCTGGCCCGGCTGGCGCAGGGCGACCGGGCCGCCGCCCTGGAACTTTTTGATCGGTCCGAGCGCAATGGCGGCGACAGAACGCGTCTGCTCATCGCGCGGCGTTATGCGCAGTGGGTCAGTGGAGCGCTGGTCTCGGTGGGGGGGGCGGAACTGCCGCCCGCACTGGTTCCCGCGCAGCGCACCCTTCAGGCAATGACCGCACTGCGGCAGGGAGATCGCAAACAGGCCATCGAGCAGATGCAGGCAGGGCTGGATGCGCTGTCCGGCGACCCGATCGTGCAGAACGAGGGGCTGCTGATGAGCTTCGATGCCGCGCATCCGCTGACGAGCGGGGCGGCTGCGCTGCCCGCAGAGACCAGGACTGCGCCGGCAGCGGAACCGGAGATGACCGGCAATATGGCGCTGTCGCCAGGCGAACTGCCTGCCTCCGCCGCCTATGTCTCTTATTCCGTGGACGGACAGGCGCTTGGACTAATCGGTACGCGGCCGTTCGGTTATACCTGGGATTCCCGCCGGGTCTCCAATGGCCGGCACGAACTGACGGTCACCTTTTTCGATCGCGACGCCCGCGAAATGAGCCATACGACCCGGCCCCTGCGCGTTTTCAATGCGGGCAGCGACGCGAATGCCGATAAGGATCAGGAGGAGCGGGTGCGGACAGCGCTCTGGCAGGAGCTGACACTGCGGCCCGCTCGGTGTCAATGCACCTATACGCTGGCGACGCTCTATCGGGCGAACGGAGATACGCGGTCGGCCCGCAATGGGTTTGCCCGTGTGGCGGCTCTGGATCCGAATTTTCACGATGTCCGCGCACAACTTGCGGCCTGCGGCGGCGTAGGAGAGGCGAAAGCTGCCGTGTTCGGCGGTCTGCCCACGGAGCGTGTCATCGCGCTCACCTTCGACGACGGCCCGAAACCCGGCATGACCGAGCCTCTGCTGGAGATGCTGACGAATGCCCATGTAACGGCGACATTTTTCGTGATCGGGAAGCATGTGATGGAGTACCCCGAACTGACGCGGCGCATCTCAGACGCCGGGATGGAGATCGCCAATCACAGCTATACGCATCGCAATCTGACGACGCTGAATGCCGCTCAGGTGGCGCAGGAGATGCTGGAGACACAGGCGGCCATCATGAGCGTCACTGGGAAGATGCCGCGCTTCATGCGTCCCCCAGGCGGCAACTGGAACGCTGCCGTGGCTCAGGTCGTGCGGCAGTGGGGACTGACGCCCTGTATGTGGACTGTCGATGTCTACGGTTCCGAGGTGCTGGGAGCCCAGCAGGTCGCGAATGCCGTCCTGCGGGAAGTTCAGCCCGGTTCCATCATCCTAATGCACAACGGCAAAGCCAGCACCCTGCAGGCGCTGCCGACGATACTGCGCGAACTGAAGGCCCGCGGCTATACTTTCGCCACCGTGGATGCGCTGGCCCGCCGCCGCTCCGCAGCGCGGCAGGCCGGCACAGCGCCGAGCCAGACGCCTCATCGCGGCGAATAGACGCTCCTAAAGGCAGATCGGCATGAGACAGCTGGAGAGGGAGAGAAATTTCTCGTCCGGTGCATAGACAGATACGCTCGTACCTGATATAATCTCTATCATAATCACAGACATGAGACTCAACTCTCCAGAAGGGAGCCTGACAATGAATATTCGCAACAGTCGCCTCAGGACATTTGCTGTGCTGGGCACACTGACGACGCTCGCTATCGGCACGGTACAGGCCGGTCAAGTCGGAGGATCCGAAAACCAACTGCTCGGTATCACGCTGCGCAGCTCTACCTTTCGCGATGTGCTGAAAAGATACGGTCAGCCCGACGAGGTTCAGGGAGGCGGGCCGTTCCTGCCTGTGCCGCCCAAAGAGGCGGTGGCAGCTGCAGGGCCGAGCGCCGGCCGCGGCAGTAAGGGCGGCATGCCTGGCGGTATGCCGGGCGGTATGCCCGGTTCCGGCGGCGGACCCGGTTCCGGCGGCGGCATGCGCGGCGGTGCGGGCGGCGGAAGCAAGCGCAGCACCAGCAGAAATGGGTTTCCCGGCGAGAACGATGGCAATGCGGGCGGCGGCGGCGCACCTGGCGCGGGCAGTCCTGGCAGCGGCGGCTATCCTGGCGCAGGCGGCCCTGGCAGCGGCGGCTATCCTGGCGCAGGCAGTCCCGGCAGCGGCGGCTATCCCGGTGCAGGCGGCCCTGGCAGCGGCGGCTATCCTGGCGCAGGCAGTCCCGGCAGCGGCGGCTATCCCGGTGCAGGCGGTGCGCCCAGAGGCAAAGGGGGCGGCCTGCCCGGTTTCCCGGGAGCTGGCGACGGCGGTCCTGGGAGCGGCGGACCGGGTCTGCCCGGCTCCGGAGAGGGCGGCGGAAGCGATCAGGCGGGCGATATTCCGGTCAACGAAGCGACCTGGTGGTACCACAACCCTCGCAAAGGCTACCATATGTCCTTTCTTTTCAACAAAGATGGCCGGGTTATACAGATCCAGGAGTATGGCGGGACTTCCCTGCACAGCGGCAAAACACGCCAGGGCATTATGCTCGGCTCGAATATGACGCAGGTGCTCTCACGCTACGGCTGGAGCAACGACGGCGCGCACGAAGGTGAAAATGTCATTATGCGCTACGGCGCAGCCAACAAAGTGGCATTCCAGATGGTGAAAAACAGAGTCCTGGGAATCACGGTCGCGGTGGGACACTAAGAAGATCGATCGGTGGTCTGGCATTTTATCCGCTGCCGGCACGAGATACTGAGGAGATTGTTATGCGAAGAGGAATGGAATTGATCGTCGGTATGACCGCCGTGTGCGGCCTGCTGATGCTGATGCCGCAGCCAGCCCGGGCAGCCGGGGTAGAGAAAAGTCTGCTCGGTGTCCGCATTTTGCAGACCTATCGCGAAGTGCTGCGACTCTACGGAGCGCCGACGCGTGTCTATCGGATCACGGAAAAAGTCCTGGTCGCGGAGTCCATCAACGCAGACGGCGATCTGACCGGCGGTATTCGCAGCCTGGGAGATAGTGCGGGCGGCGGGATGCCGGGCGGCGGCGGATCTCCGGGCAGCGGCGGCCGAGGCGGCGGCGGCTCAGCGGGCTCCCCCGGCTCTGCATCCGACGGCATGCCCATGCCAGGCAGCAAAGGCAGAGGCGGATCCCCTGGAGGCTCTCCCGGTGGCGGTGGCGGCGGTATCGGCGGCGGCGATGAGAGCAACACGACCTTCGGACAGGCAGGCGGCTATATCTGGGCCTACTACTACCCGATCACCGAACGCCTCTACCTTTTCTTCTTCAGCGCACAGGGCCGCCTGCTCATTACCTTCGAGCGCGGACGCTACGGCGGCGGCGGAACCTCCAACGGCCTTACCCTGGGCTCTTCGCTGGCGGCCGTCTATAATCTGTATGGCTGGCCGGACAGTGTGGAAGAGCAGGGGCCGGGCATCGTTCTGAATTACAGCCAGAAACATCATCTGATCGTCGCTGTGCTGAAAGGCAAGGTCGTCGGCCTCGCCATCAGTCTGTTCGAACAGGCCAGACTTCGTATGCTCGCCATCAATGACGACGGCAGCGGCGGCGGTGGGGGAAGTTCCGGCGGCGGTCCCAGCGGCGGGAGCCCTGGCGGCACTCCTGGCGGCGGCGGCAGCGCCCGTCCGGGCAATAAGAGCGATTGATCGCTCCTCTCGATGCTTCGTAAAACCGTTTCCAGGCAGCGCGTTCCTTTCGGGGCGCGCTGCCTCTCGTCTTTGTGTCTCCTGCTGCCCCGGATGCAGAATCGGCTGAGAACAGGGTAAAATAGCGGAGTTAATCAGCCACAAGCGCGTTTGATTTATCCCAAAAGGAGACCTGTTTTGAACCGTCCCAGAACTCTGCGCGGCGCGACCGGCCTGGCCGCTCTGCTCCTGCTTGTCGGTGCGAGCGTCCTGCCCATCGCCGCGCGTGCGCAGACCAATAACCCCTTCAAGCCGCCCCGCGCCACCCCCCACTATGCCCGCACCCGCGACTACCATGTGAGTAACCTCAAACTTATTTTCGATATCGACGCGAAAGATCATTCCGCGCACGGTGTCGTGACTCACACCCTCGCGCCGCTGCGGAATAGCCTGGCGAGTATCGTTCTGGATGCCGGTGAAAACCTGAAGATTATGGGCTGTAAAATAGAGGGTTCGGCCGCGAAGTTCAGTCACGCTGCCGGGCATCTGACGATTCAGCCGAACTCCCCGCTGGTGCGCGGCAAAGAGGTAAATGTCGAGGTGACGTACGATATGCCGTCCAGCGGCAGATTCGGAGGAGCCAACGGGGCGGGTGGAGTCACCTGGATCGACCCCCGCCCCAATGCTCCTGACCGCACGGCAGAGTTCTGGACACAGGGCGAGACGGACGGGAATCATCACTGGGTTCCCTGTTACGACTTTCCGAACGATAAATGCACCTCCGAGACCATCACGACCGTTCCGGACAACTGGGTAGTCGTCGGCAACGGCACGGAGGGTCCGGCCACGCGCGACGCGGCGAAACACACCAAAACATTCCGCTGGAAAATGACGCAGCCGCACTCGACCTATCTGCTGTCTCTGGTCGCCGGAGAGCTGGACGTGGTCAAGGACACCTGGGAAGGCAGGCCGCTCTACTACGCGGTGCCGAAAGGCAAGGGCAGTCTGGCGAAAGCCACGTTCGGCAACACGCCCGACATGCTCTCCTTTTTCTCTAATACGCTCGGAGTCAAATACGCCTGGCCCAAATACGCGCAGTGCGCCGTGTTCGACTTTCCGGGCGGCATGGAGAACGTCAGCGCGACCACGCTGGGCTCCTATGCTATGACCGATTCGCGCAGCGGGCTCTGGCCTTCCTCCAGTCTGACGTCGCACGAACTGGCCCATCAGTGGTTCGGAGATCTCGTGACCTGCAAGGACTGGGGCGACATCTGGCTCAACGAGAGTTTCGCGACCTTTTTCGAGATGCTCTACGAGGAGCACCTGCGCGGCAAAGAGACCTATGATAACGAGGTGGAGGGCAACACCGTCTCCTACAAACGCGCGGCGCAGCGCACCCAGCATCCCCTCTCCACCACGCTCTATCCCAACAACGACGCGATGTTCGACGAGGGGCATACGTATGCCAAGGGCGGCGTCATCCTGCACATGCTGCGCAGGCAGCTGGGCGATGCCGATTTCTTCCGGGGACTGGGCCACTATCTGAAGACCAACGCCTACAAGCCGGTCGATTCCTACGATCTGATCCAGGCCTTTGCGGAAGAGACCGGAGTCAATGTCGAACCTTTCTTCGCGCAGTGGGTCTTTAAATCCGGCATGCCCGTTCTGGACTTTGCCTGGACCTACGACGATGCCAAAAAAGAGGTGGTGGCGCATGTCAGGCAGACGCAGGATACCTCCGATGGCATTCCGGTCTACAGCACGCCGCTGAGCTTTGCGCTCCTGCGGGAAGGCTCCACCGGGAACGTAGAGCGTATTAAGACGAGGCTCACCAGCACCGATCAGGAGTTCCGTTTTCCGGCCGCTGTGAAGCCCAACGCAGTCCTGATAGACCCGGACCACGAACTGCTGAAGGATCTGACCAAAAAGACCTTCGACATCGCGGAAGCGCCGACGGTCCTGCGCTATGCTCCCTGCCATCTGGATCGGCGCACGGCTCTGTATCAAGTGGCGCCCTTCGGGGACACGCCCGACGCCGCGACGGCGAAACTGCTGACGGAGGCGCTCCGTACGGAGCCCGGCGATGCCGTCGCCGTGGGAATCCTGACGGCGCTCGGCACTCTGAAACAGGAGAACCTGCGTCCGCTGTTCCGTGAGGAGGCCAGGTCGAAACTGACGGGCCGCCGTATCGCAGCCATGAACGCCCTGGCACTGCTTCCGGCAGCGAAGGAAGACACTGCGCTGCTGCACGCTGTCGCGATGAGCGACACGGAGACCTATCCTGTGGTCGAGGCCGCGCTCAGCGGACTGAGTAAACTGGATGCGGGCGGCAGCATGGACGCTTTCCGGCATCAGGTCGGATCGACCTCGATGAACGATCGACTGGCGAACAGCGTGGTAACCGTTCTGAGCCGGACCAAAATGGATGCCGCTGCACCGGCGCTCCTGGCCGCGACTGCGCCGACACACTTGATGCGTGTCCGCACGAAAGCCGTAGACGCTCTGGCGGAGACCGCTCTGAACGATGCGACCGTGCATACCTCTCTGCTGAAACTGCTGGCGGAAAACAAGCCGCCTCTGCAGATTGCGGTGGCCCATGCCCTTCGCGATCGCAAGGACAAAGAGGCGGTTCCGGTCCTGCGCAAACTCGCGCAGGACAGCGCCGACAAAGACGTGAAAGAGGCGGCTGTCGATGCTGCGGACACCATCGAAGGCAAATAGTCTGCGCGCAAAGAGAGCGATGTAAGGAGACGAGAGTTGCGAACGACGATGTTTCTGCTGCTGCTGGTCAGCGCTGTGTCGATCCGGGCAGAGGGGCTGTTTACGGCGGACGAGCGCGCGCGTCTGGTGACCTTCTGGAATGCCCCGGCGCGGTGGCGTGTCGGCCCGCTGCCGGATGCTGTCCAGCGCGGCCCCTGGCAGGTTCGCCTGACGCCGGAGGGCTCGATGTGGCTGCTGAAATATCAGATTGCGGCTGGTTCTGCGGCCGCACCTCCTACGCAGGAAGCGACGGCTGCCGCGCCGACCGACATCTGGAAGGGCTGGGTGCGGGCGAAGATCGATTATGACCGCTGGCAGGCGCAGCAGACTGCAGACGCGGCCAACGCCGCCCTCAAACCGGCCGCAGACCCGGCCAAACCCATCGATCCGGCCAAACAGGCGGATCCGGCAAAGCCGGAAGGGGCCACAGTGGCGGCTGCGCTGCCTGCGCCTCCTGTACCGGGGCCGATCCCCGCAGACCTGCTTGCAGCCGCAGGAAACCCGCCCGCCTTTGCCGCCGCCGTCGCTCCCCTGCTGACGACAGTAACCTTCGACGACGGCGAAACACTGATGTATCCCAGTCATATCGCCCTCCCGAAAGCCTTTGCCTACTACCGGTTCCCCCAGGGAACTGTCGCGTATGGGCCTCGGCTGGCGGATCTGCCGCCTGCGGATGTAGATGCGCTGTTCAAAGCGGCGGGAATGACGCCGTCCGAACAGCGGATCGCCTTCGCCGTATCGAAACTGGAGGGCGGGTTCGAGAGCGTCAATACCTACGATACGGGCTATATTTCGGTCGGCTTTATTCAGTTCATCACGCATGAGGACGGCAGACATTCGCTGAGCGAAGTCCTGCTGCGGGAGAAAAAGGAACGTCCGGAAGACTTTGCCCGCGATTTTCACGCGTTCGGCCTGGATGTCGGTCCGGACGGGGTATTCACTGTGGTAGACCCGGCGACGGGGGCGGAACTGGCGGGAGCGGAGGCAGTACGCAAAACGGTGGATGACAAGCGGCTGACCGCAGTCTTTCAGCGGGCAGGGCGGCACAGTATGGCGTTCCGCGCCGCGCAGATCGAGGTCGCCAAAGCCCACTACTGGCCCACGGACGACACGTTCACGATTACGGTCAACGGTCAGATGGTGACAGGCAGGGTTTCGGATGTGATCGCCTCGGAAGCAGGGATCGCCACGCTCTTCGACCGTAAAGTGAACCGAGGGAGCATCAAGCCGTTCGAAGAAGTGCTGGCGAAGGTGATGACCACGCACAGCCTGACGCAGCTGAAGGACGCGGCTGCGTACGAGAAAGAGATCGTCGCCGCGCTGAAATACCGCACCGACTATCTGCAGGACGCCACCCTGAGCCAGCCGAATTGAGACGGCTTCGCAGGGAAAGAGCGGAGAGGACAGGATTCGAACCTGCGCACCCTTGCGGGTGGCCTGTTTTCAAGACGGGCACCCTCCCTCCCGCGCCGTCCCATAGGATCCCTTCTATACCCTTTCGTACCTCAAAGTCGGTCGCTCTGTCCCCGCGTGTACCGGTGCGTATCGCCCACTACCGGGGAGTACGTTAGCAGTCCGTTAGCAGAACCAGTTGGCTTGGACTGGTGGACGACCGCATCCTCACCGCTTACGTCTGCCCGGTCGCACTCCGTCTGACTCCGGTACGCCTGAG
>JAYTGR010000497.1:0-4828 GCA_043733205.1 Chthonomonadaceae bacterium | reverse complement strand
CAGAAAGGGCGCGTCGGTTTCGAGCAGCAGCGTCTCCAGTGGAACGCTCTGCGCCGCCTGTCGGATCTCTTCGGCGTTTTTGAAAGTCAGCGTGCCGCCGAATCCAAGCCCAAGCCCCAGCGCCACCGTTCGGTTCGCCTCCTCCACCGTGCCCGCCCAGCAGTGCATCACGCCCCCCATTTCGCCCGCACCTTCTTCTCCTAAGAGCTGCAGTGTGTCGGTATAGGCCTCGCGGCAGTGAATGACAACCGGCAGCTCCACCTCCCGCGCCAGCCGCATCTGCGCCCGAAACGCTTCGAACTGGGCTTCACGGGGTGAAAAATCGTAGTGATAGTCCAGCCCGATCTCACCGATCGCGACCACTTTGGGATGATCGGCGAGAGTGCGAAAGCGGGTATCGGTCGCTGCATCCCAATACTTCGCATCGTGAGGATGGACGCCGATGGCCGCGAAAATGCCGGGGCCATTCTCCTCCGCAATCGCCACCGCCTGCTCGCTGCTCTCTCGGTCCGTTCCGATCACGATCATCTGCATTACGCCCGCCTCGTGTGCGCGCGCGATGCACTCCGGCATATCTTCGGCAAATCGGGCGTGATTGAAATGACAATGGGTATCGATCAGCATGCTTCTGTCTTTCTCTGTGAAGGATTAGAATGAGAGGATGTCCCGAAAAAAGAGCGTTCCCGTCTGGAGGACGGGAACGCTCGGCAAAGCAGCAGAATCGCGGCGGTTACGCAGGCTGAGCGTTGAAGAGGGGCGGCAGCTGTTGGCTGCGGCCTCGCTCGTCCGACTTTACCGGTTTGATCGGGCTGTTCATCAGGCGGCGGAGCATCGTCCGGCCCCGGTGAATGCGCGAGCGCACCGTTCCGATCGAAGAGCCCATCGCCTGCGCGATCTCTTCGTACGACTTGCCCTCGACATCGCACAGCATCACAGCGGTGCGGAACGCTTCCGGCAGGGCGGTCAGCGCCACCTGGAGGCGCTCGTCCATGACGGTATCCATCAGGTTGCGTTCCGGGTTCGCGTTGTCGTCTGCGATCTGCAGAAGCAGGTTGTCGTCGCCCTCGTCGTCTCCTACCGGCTGGTCCAGCGACAGAGGTTTCTGTTTGGGCTTGCGGCGCATCAGGTCGATGAACAGGTTCGACAGAATCCGGAAGAACCAGCTCTCGAACGGCAGCTGTCGGTTGTAGGTGCCAAAGGAGCGATAGGCACGGAGATAGGCTTCCTGCGTCAGGTCTTCGGCATCGTCACGGTTACCGGTCATGCGATAGGCGATATTATAGGCCTGTCGCTGTGTGCGCTCCAGCAGTTTTTCAAACTCGGCGTGGTCTCTCGGAGTATCCAGCGCCGCTTCATTCCCGTCTACAGAGTTCATAACCCGCCTCCCCCTTGCGGTGAATTTATGGTTTCACGGAAGTTCTGCATACGGAGTTACCTCGCGCTGCATGCCGTCCGGCTCCGGGTGCGGCAGCGCACACCGGTTAAATGCGTTATTATTCAGGAACTCAAATCAAGCGGGAATGTGACGAATCGTTCGTATCTTTCGCGCTTTCTGGTACAGAGTTAACTGGTACAGAATGAAACAGCATGCAAATGACGAGAGTTCCCAGTTCGATTTCGTATCGAGGCTCGCCGACAGTCTTTGATCGACGAGTGATAATATAGACGTCTTACTGCACGATTCGGTTTCACATTCCTTGCCCAATGCAGGAATTAATCTCACTTGGTATCTGCAGTTCTCTATAGATATTATATCAGCAGCGGGGAGCAAAAGCAAGGATAAGCCAGACGGGGAGAAGGGATCACTGCAGCGTTTCGGAGAGCGGCAGAGCGCTGAGATCTGTGATCTGGCCAGCATCTGGGTGTACCTGGATCAACAGGTGGCGATCCCCCGCATTCGCCATACAGAAGACGCTTCCCCCTTGAAATCCCAGCACCTCTTCGGCGAAGTCCGCCTCCATTTTCACTTTAAAGAACAGCGGCATGACATCCGGCTGAAACTTCCCGATGATTCGGGGCGCCTGTTGCGCCGATTCGTGCGGCGCGTAATCGAACAGAAAACAGTTTTTTCGATCCACCAGACCGCGCCGCGTGTAGAGGGCCAGGATGGAGAGCCGACGGGTGTTTTCCGGCGTCACTCGGCTCCCAGCCTCTGCCGCGCGGGTCAGCAGGGCGATCGCCTCGTCAGGCGCGACGAAACGCCGCACCAGGTCCTCGCCCACTGCCCCGAAGAACTCTTCGGGTAGGTCGTTGAGTTCGCAGTAAGCTCCTGTTTCCGAGACGACCACCCGCACGACCGTATTGCGATACTCGATCCCCTCCCCGACCCTCTCCTTGATGTAGTTGATGGTCCCCTGGAAACGTTTCTGGTATTCGGCGCGCAGGAGCGCGATCTCTACCTTTTGGAGGGGATCGAGTTTATCGTCCACCGTAATCCTGGCCTTTCTTGCCGGGGTATCGGGCTGCAGTCAGGCCGCCTGCTTGACGAGGGCGACGATTTTTGCGGCCGCCTCCTGCATGGTTTTGGCTGGGATCAGGCTGGACTGCGCCAGAATGGCCGCCCCTTCCTCGGCGCGTGTGCCGGCCAGACGCACCACGATGGGCACCTTGATATCCATGATTTCCGTGGCGGCAATAACGCCTTTCGCCACCTCGTCACAGCGCGTGATGCCGCCGAAGATGTTGATGAGGATGCCCTTCACATTCGGGTCGGAGAGCACGATCCCAAGGCATTTGCGCACACGGTCGGCCTGCGCGCCGCCGCCCACGTCCAGGAAGTCGGCGGCTTCTCCGCCGGCGCGCTTGACTTCGTCCATTGTCGTCATCGTCAGCCCAGCCCCGTTGCAGATGATGCCGATATCGCCGCCGAGGCGCACATACGCGATGTCGTCCTTGTGGGCTTCGGCTTCGATCGGATCTTCCGCACTGGCGTCGGCATAGGCTTCGAAATCTTTATGCCGGAACAGAGCGCTGTCGTCGATCTGGAACTTGGCGTCCGCTGCGAGCACCCGACCGTCCGCCGTCACGGCGAGGGGGTTGATCTCGGCGAGCGAGCCATCGGAAGCGACGTAAGCCGTGTAGAGCTGGCGCAGAAAGACCATCGCTTTGCTGATGATGGCCGGGTCCAGTTTGGCGTCGTAGCAGACCTGACGCAGCTGGAAGTCGCAGATGCCTTCCAGCGGGTCTACGAAGAGGTGGGCGATGGCATCCGGATCCTCTTCCGCGACGGCCTCGATATCCATTCCGCCTTTTGCGCTGACGATCAGGACATCGCGCTGAGTATCGCGGTCGGGAACGATGCCGAGATAGTACTCTTTCTCGATCTGGATCGGCTCTTCGATCAGCACCTTTTCGACCACGATGCCTTCCGGCACCTGATGCGTCTGGAGCAGCATGCCGAGCATCTTCCCTGCAATCTCTTCAGCCTCTTCAGGAGAGTTCGCGACCTTGATGCCGCCTGCCTTCCCGCGTCCGCCGGAGTGAACCTGGGCTTTGATGACCCCGCGTCCCCCAAGGGCCTCTACCGCGGCACGCACCTCCTGGGGTGTCGTGGCGATGCCTGCGTTCTTCGGAACCGCAATTCCGTACTTCGCCAGCACCTCTTTCGCCTGATATTCGTGTATCTTCATTTGTAAGGGCAGCTCCTTGCATAATAATCGGGTATTGTTGAATGGCTTCCGCTCTCTTTTCGTCTCTTAGGGGAGGGAATCCTGCCGTATCCGTCTTTTTCCGCCTTTTTCCGCCGTTTTTTGCATTGCCGCGAACCGGTCGCGTTCGAGATGGCAGGAGTTCAGGACAGATTTATGCTCACGGAGCGCTGGAAAATTCAGCTTTTGGGAGGTCTGGCCGCCCGGCAGGGCGGACAGACGATAGACCGCTTCCGCACTCGGAAGGGCGGCGAGATGCTGGCAGCCCTCGCTCTGCATCCCAGCCGCTCGGTGCCCCGTGAGGAGCTGCTGGCACTGCTCTGGCCCGAGGAAGAGCCGGAGGCGGGCCGCAATCGACTGCGTGTGGAGCTGGCGGCGCTGCGGCGGCAGTTTCAAGCGCCGGGGCAGACACCAGTGCCCCTGATCGCAGCCGATCGTCTCACCGTACGCCTGCATCCGGACGTGTTCACGACCGACGCTGCGGAGTTCGAACAGGATCTGGCACGAGCGGGCAAAACCTCGGAACGCGCCGAACAGATCGTGCTGCTGGCGCAGGCTGTGGATCTCTATCGCGGCGATCTGCTGCCCGAATACGACTCAGGCTGGATCGTAGCGGAACGCGAGCGGTTCGCGGCGCTGCATCAGGAGGCACTGCGGCGGCTGATTCGGCGGCTGGCCCAAGAGCGCGATCTCGACAGGGCCATCGCCTACGCGCAGCGCGCGCTTCAGGTAGATGCCTGGAACGAGGAGGCGCACTTCGACCTGATCCGTCTGCTGGTCGCGGTCGGGCAGCCCTCTGCGGCCATGCGTCAGTACGAGTCTCTGGAGCAGATGCTGCAGGAGCAGTTCGCGGCAAAGCCGGCGGCTGCAGCCCGCGCATTTATCCAGCAGGTGCGTGACCGAATGGGACATGGCGCAGGTATGCATACCAGGGCTGCCGCCGACGCTCCTGCACCTCAGGCTCCGGCTCTGCCCGCTTCCCCTGCGCTCCCGGTATTGGACGAGCTGCCCGTTCGTCTGACGCGCTTCTTCGGCCGTGAGCGGGAGCAGGAGCAGCTTGCGGCGCTTCTGAAAACGAATCGTCTGGTGACCCTCACCGGGCCGGGCGGCACCGGCAAGACGCGCCTGATGATCGAGACGGCTGCTTCCCTGGACACCCTCTTTCCGGGCGGCAGACATTT
>JAYTGR010000496.1:0-1609 GCA_043733205.1 Chthonomonadaceae bacterium | reverse complement strand
TCGTGGACGCCGACACCCGCGCCCTGCCGGGGCTGGCCGCTGCGGCCCTGCATCAGGCGCAGACCACCGGCGCGGACATGGTCAGCACCTTTCCCTATCAGACTACCGGCACTTTTGCGGAGCGTGTCGCCCTGCCGATGCTGCACTTTCTGATCATGACTTTCCTGCCCATGCGGATGGTCTGGGAGTCGCCGTTTCCGCAGATCGTCGCAGCCTGCGGACAGTTCGAGCTGTTTGCCTCGGAAGCCTATCGGGCTGTCGGGGGCCATGCCGCCCTGCCCGCTTCGTTCCACGATGGCCTGCAGCTGGCGCGGCGCATCAAAGCCTCCGGACGCTCGGTTCGACTCTTCGATGCCAGCGCCCTCATCTCCTGTCGGATGTACGCCGGGGGACGCGCCGTCTGGAACGGTTTCACGCGCAACGCCTACGAAGGGCTCGGCAGCTTCGGTGCGCTGGTCACCATGACGCTCCTGCAGACGATGGTTTTCCTGGCTCCGTTCCTGTTTCTGCTTTATGCCCTCGTTCTCTGGATCGAGAGAGGGGCTATGCCGCTCTGGGGCGCGCTCTGCGCGGTCCAGGTGAGCCTGATCCTCCTGATCCGGCTGCTGCAGGCCCGCCGTTTCGGACACTACGAATCGGTGCTCCTGCATCCGCTCTCGATCGCCCTGATGGTAACGATCCAGTGGGCTTCCTGCTGGAAAACCCTCCGCAAATCCCCCGTCGTCTGGAAAGGCCGTTCTTACTGATGGGGAACAGAATCTGTGGGTCAGGCCGTATAGCCGTAATATAAGCGAAAAATTTACCGATCCGGCGCTGGTATGAAGGAGTGAAACTCTATGCGGTTGACTGGGCCGACCCTGCGCGATGAACTGCGCAGCACGCGGTTTCGGCCGTTGCGTGTCTTTTTATGGCCTGCAGTGCTGGCGGCAGCGCTCTATGCTTTCTATGTCGTTGGGGGCTACAGAACGCAGGATGCGGCGCTGAAGCCGCTGCTTCATGGCAGTATTTATGGCACGGTCGTCGATGAGAAGCAGCGCCCGGTAAGCGGTGTCTCCGTCACGATCTCGTTCAGCAGTTCGAGAGATCCTTTGCCCGATTCGGCTCCCGCTACAGACGGCAACGGACATTTCTATTTGAAGGATCTGCCTGCCGGCAGCTACATTCTGCAGACCGCTGCCGACGGTTTCGAGATGCAGACTCAGACGACCTACATAGCGCCCGGCAAAACGACTCGGCTCAAACTGCCTATCTATCGGATACCTGGCTCATTACAGCCCCCCCGGCCTTAGTGTGCGCCACCATACCTGCAGCAGCTGTCGGGCGGCCTCCGGATCTTTTTCAGGAAGCCGCCCTTCGATGATCTCGTTCAGGAGAAACTCTTTAGCGGCTTTCAGGTGCGGCCCCGGCCCCACGCCCAGGATCTCCATGATGCTGTTGCCGTCGAGCGGGCTCTCCAGATGCGCGATGTCGGAGAGAGCGTTCAGGGCGTCGATGCGCCCCCGCAGTTCGGCAAGGTCCGCCGCCTGATCGGAGGGAATGTCCACCGCCGAACGGTCGCAGAGCGTCAGCACGAACAGAGCGTCGAGAGAGGCGCCGCAGTCGCGGATCA
>JAYTGR010000495.1:0-4832 GCA_043733205.1 Chthonomonadaceae bacterium | reverse complement strand
GTGAGGGTCCATGTCGGAGGCAGGGGTCTGTCGGCCGGGCCGTGGGCATCAGCGTCGGAGACGGAGTGAGGGCATTCGCTGGGCGTGTCGCCTGGTGCGGTGACACCGCCGCAGTCCGCACAGAAGTAAGCGGCGATCGCATGCCCGCCGACGGTTAAAATCAGCCCGGCCGTATCGCGCACTGCCCGGTCGCACTCCGGCCGCTCCGCCTCGACTCCGCTGTAGACCTGCGAATCGGTCGAGTCGCGGAGATCGTAGCCGTCGCTCGTCCAGCGCCCTAGACTATTGAGTGCGAAGGTCCGTGAGGCGACCGCCTGGGCCTTCAGCGCTTCCAGCGGCGCTCGGCTGCCCATCTCCGGCCCGATCACGCCCCGCACATAGTCTTCCAGGCCAACTTCGTTCACGACATGCAGGCGGCCTGCGGCAGCGCCGATCTCCAGTTCGCCCCGATAGCGGTGCGCCGCGCCTCCCGGCGCAGAGATCGTCAGCACTGTCGCGCCTTCTTCGCTCTGCAGCCGCCAGAATGTGCCGCTCACCGTCTCTCCCAGGCTGCGTCCGCGTGTATCGCGCGCCGTCACGGTGTTCCCAACACGGGTGAGCACGAAAGGCCCGCCGCCTGCCGCGCGCTCCCGGCCTTCGCCATCCAGCAGGCGGGCCCCCGGTTCAGCGCGCAGCATCAGCGCAGGAGCGGAGGCAAACCGGTTCAGCCCTACCCGCATCTTCGCCGCGAACTCCTGCGCCTCTGCAGACTGCAGGCTCAGGACGAATGACACGATCCCTAACAGGCGCATACCGCCAGGGAACAGCGCACCGATGCGCAGTAAGACAGTCCGGGGGAATTTCACTGAGACTTCGCTCCTCATGTGGCGGAATACGCTGCACTTTGCATCGATTATAACATATCCGCGCGGTGCCCGAACAATAAATTTTCATTTCCCGCCTGCACGCTGTGACGAAATAACCTTGGTATCCCGTACTATGTGGAGTACGGAACAGCCTTCCTAATATATGCCTGCGCGTTGACACACCTCTCTAACGGTAGGTATACTTGCCGTTGGCCTCGGTGGGTTCGACGGCGTCTGGATTTGAAGAACGGTTTGATGCCGCTCCAGTTCTGCACCATCAGCCCGCTGCGTCGGCTGCACTGGCAGTTCTAAGCGCAGTACATCGCATCCAGAGTTTGGCTCACACGCGTCTCATTTCGCTATCATATCGTTTTCCGTCTGTGGGGACGGAGGGAGGAACCTACCACTATGGCTGCTGCGATCTCGATCCAGGGCCTCACCAAGAAGTACGTGGATGTCTGGCAGAAGCAGGAGGTTGTTGCCGTCAACAATCTCAACCTGGAGGTTCAGGAGGGCGAGATTTTCGGCTTTCTGGGCCGCAACGGCGCTGGCAAGACCACGACGATCAAGATGCTGCTCGGACTCGTTTTCCCGACAGCTGGTGATGCCACTCTGCTCGGCAAGGCGATGGGCGACAACTCGGTCAAAAGCCAGCTTGCCTATCTGCCCGAAGAGACCTACTTCTATGACTCCATGACCGCCTGGGATCTGCTGGACTATTATGGCCGGCTGTTTCGCATCCCCGAGCCGGAGCGCAGCCGACGCGTGCAGATCTGTCTGGAAAAAGTCCGCCTTCAGCCCGACGCTTGGCGGCGCAACATCCGCGGCTACTCCAAGGGGATGCGCCAGCGCACCGGCATCGCGCAGGCGCTGATCAACGACCCGAAACTGCTGTTTCTCGATGAGCCGACCTCCGGTCTCGACCCGATCGCCCATGCCGAACTGCGCGAGATCGTGGCCAGTCTCAAAGACGAAGGCAAGACCGTTTTCCTCTCCTCGCATCAGCTGGCGGACGTCGAGATCATCTGCTCCCGCGTCGCGATCATCCATCGCGGCAAGCTGCTGACCACGGGCACTATCAAAGAACTGACCGCTGGCGAGCGCACCGAAGTCGTCATCCAGGGCAAGGCGGTCACCAACGGCCTGCTGAACAGACTGCAGGCGATCGCGCCCGATACGGAGAAAACCGGCAGCGACACCCTGCTGCTACGCACCGACGATGACGATCAGATCACCGCCATCATCGACCTCGTGCGCAGCGCCGAGGCGCGCGTCCTCTCCATCGTGCCGCACCGCCGCGCTCTGGAGGACGTCTTCGTCGAGACGGTCCGCCGTGAAGAGGCTGCGTCCTGACGGCGGCCAAACGCCGTTCGCCTGACGCCCTTCGGAACTTTTCGGTCGCAAATATAAGGAGCCTTTTTCATCATGGTCGCAATAGCGATTGCCCGCCAGACGGTACGTGAAGCCCTGCGGCGGCGCGTTTTCTGGATTTTTCTGATCGTTGCAGTTTTCCTCATCGGTCTCGGCCCGGTCCTCGGTTTTCTGACGCCGAAGGAGAGCCAGACCATCATGCGGAGCCTGGGTCTCGCCGTCATTCTGCTGGCGGGCCTGTTCATCACGATCGTCACCTGCATCTATCTGATTCCGGTCGAGATCGAGCGGCGCACCATCTATACCGTGCTGTCGAAGCCTGTGCAGAGGTTCGAGTTCGTGCTGGGCAAGTTCCTGGGCGGATTCGCCATCGTCTTCCTGAGCGTTGCCGCCATGGGCACGGTGTTTCTGGCGCTGATCTATTTCCAGACCACGACTGTGGGGCCGGATCAGGGTGTGCTGCGCTGGCTTGTCTCCGGGAAGTTTCCGATGGAGATGGTCCTGGGCGTCATCCTGACCTTCTTCCAGATGATGCTGCTGGCGGCGCTGACGATCTTCTTCTCCACGTTCGCCACGCCGGTGCTGAACTTCTTCATGTCGTTCGGCATCTTCATCGTCGGCAACCTGAGCAGCGTGACCGAATCGCTGACCACCAGCCGCAACAAGCTGACTCAGATCGTCGGCAACATCATCCACTATATGCTGCCGAACTTCGGTAACTTCAACATTCAGAACGCGATTATTCACCCTACCAGCCAGATCACCAATCAGGGTATTTTCATTCGCAACAACATCATCTACGCCATCATCTACTCGGCGGTGCTGCTGATTCTCGCGGTCATCATCTTCGACCGCCGCGAAGTCTGACGCTGGGGATGAGGAAAGTCTGAAACCAATCATGGCGAAAGTACAGAAAAAATTCCCAGGGGAGACGCAGCGCCGCCGGACGGCGATGCTGCCCGCCGCTCTGGTCGGGCTGGCGCTCGCAGGCTTCATGCAGGGCCAGATCGACCCCGATGCGGTGCAGTTCCGTCCGAAGAAAGACGGTCTTAGCAATGTGTCGAAAGGCGGGCTGAACAACGAGTTCCTGCTGCTGCCGCTGCTGGGCTTCCGGGAAGCGGCGGCGGGCCTGCTCTGGGTGCGCTGCGATGAGTTCTTCCACAGCGGCGACTACGACGCGATCCTGCCGCTGGTGCGTCTGATCACCTGGCTCGACCCGCATGCCGACAACGTCTATGTCACCGGCGCGTGGCACCTTGCCTACAACTTCACCGATGCCAGCGAGCGCTCCGACCGCCGCTACATCCTTCCCTCGCAGAGTCTGCTGCAGGAGGGTGTCGAGAATAACATGGATATTCCCGACATCAAGTTCGAACTGGGCTGGCAGCGGTACGACAAGATCAAGGATTTCACCGGGGCGGAAACGGCTTTCAAACTGGCGGAGGCAACGCCCCCCAACCCGAAAGGCGACGACTTCCCCTACGGAGCGCCGCTGAAGACGCTGCATATTCTGGCGCACACCTACGAAAAAGAGGGCCGTATTCCCGAAGCCCTCATGGAGTGGCAGAAGGCGATGGACCGCAGCTCGGAGATGCTGAAGCGCACCCCGAACGACTATTCCGCCAAATCGCTGAACATCGCGGAGCAGCGCAACTACAACGAGAACCTGCAGCGTTACCACAACCGCTACACCACGACGGGGCACGATTCGGTCAATCCGTCTGTTTATCCCGAGGTGCTGGAGCCGCCGCCCGGCAGCCCCGACAAAACGCCCCGGCCCTGGGATGTCGCCCTGCTGACCCAGGTGCGGATCGTGCGCCCCAAGGTGTTCAAAATCGGCGGGCAGTTCAACTCGCAGGACGGCGCCCGCATCGATGTCCGCATCACGGACTGGGACTTTCAGGAGCATAAGATCAACGGGACGCTCAACGACTTTTCCGTCGATTCTTCCCAGACGATCCTTATGGACAGCATCTCGGTCCGCAAGAACCATTTCGAGCGGGAAATGGACATGAGCAAAGACCCGAAGATGTACAGTTTCAGCCAGCCCACGTATCGGGTCGTGCTCTCCTACAATGCGCGCACCACGGCTCCGCATCTGCTGGACCGCTTCGGCTGGAGCGGCGAGGGCATGACCGACGCCGACAAGTCTCATGTCGTCATGGACCCGAATCCCGACCTGGCCGGCACCACCTATATCGAAGGCCAGGGCGGCAAACTGCCGATCTGGGACGGGAAGACTATTCCCTTCCCCAGTCACGGTCAGCCGCCGCGTCTGATCCGCGTCACCTACAAACTGACCAGGGATCAGATCATGAACCGGAAACCTATCACCGAGAACGACATCGTGTCAGCGCAGTAGCCTCCGTCTCCGCAGCTCTTAGAACTCCCCGCCGGAAATAATTTGGCGGGGAGTTTTGCCGTTTCCATCCTTCGCGTACTGTCCGCTCCGCTCCTCTGCGGCAAAATTCTGCGAGAGCCCCCAGTGGGCCACAGAGCAAAAGGAGAATGTCCTGCGGTATCACCTCAATAATGCGGGGACGTGATCAGGCCGTCTCCCAGGAAGCACCCAGGTTGAGTTGCTCGGCACGCTCTTGAATGAGCGAAGCAAGCGAG
>JAYTGR010000494.1:0-4838 GCA_043733205.1 Chthonomonadaceae bacterium | reverse complement strand
AGAGAGCCAATTTCGTCTTCCACCTGCTTCGGATCCATTCCCAGCTTTGCGGCGGCCATCTCCTCCGCCTTTTTCAGCAGCTCATCGCGCAGATTCATCTGCTTTTCTCCTTTTTCGCGCGCACAGGAAGCCCTGCGGCCCCTTAAAATTCGTCCTGCTTCGGCTGGCTTTCTCAGGCACAGAAGCGCTGGAGCAGCCTTCGCAAGTGTATTGACTTCGTGCCATAGTTCCACAATCGCCGCAAAAATCCTTCTTTGGCGAGTTTCCATGAGGATCGGCTTACGCGCCGAGATGGGCAGGGTTGAGCGCCTGCAGTTCGGGCAGAACGAACAGGCCGTCTTTGCGAACCAGGACATCGTCGAAGTAGATTTCGCCGCCGCCGTACTCCGGGCGCTGGATGCAGACCATGTCCCAATGCACCTGCGAGCGGTTGCCGTTGTCGGCCTCTTCGTAGGCCTGTCCGGGGGTCAAGTGGAAACTCCCGGCGATCTTCTCGTCGAACAGAATATCTTTCATCGGTTTGAGAATGAAGGGGTTGAACGCCAAAGACCACTCTCCGATATAGCGCGCACCCTCGTCGGCATCCAGAATCGCGTTCAGACGCTCCGTATCCCCGCCTGCCGTCGCCTCGACGATCCTGCCTGCCGCGAACACCAGGCGGATATTCGTGAAGATCGTGCCGCGATAGAGGGTTTCGCAGTTGAACTGGATCGTGCCGTTGACGGAGTCGCGAAGGGGGCAGGTGAAGATCTCACCGTCCGGAATATTGGCCTCTCCCGAGCAGGGAACGGTGGCGATGCCTTTCTTGCTGAAGGTCAGGTCGGTTCCTGGGCCGGTGATATGGACGCGGTCCGTTTTGTCCATGAGCGCGTGGAGAGGCTTCATCGCCTCCGCCATCTGGGCGTAATCGACGCCCGCACAGACCTGGAAATAGAAGTCTTCAAAGCTCTCGGTGCTGAGGCCCGCCGCCTGCGCCATGCTTGCAGACGGCCAGCGCAGCACCACCCACTTCGTCGCCGGAACGCGCACTTCGGAATGCACCACATGCCACCAGTGCTTCTCGTAGAGCGCCATCTTGTCGGTCGGCACGTCGCTCAGTTCGGCGATGTTGTGCGAGCCGCGCACCCCAATATAGCACTGCACGGACTCCATCCGCGCCCGTTCGATTTTGCCGATCGTCTGCATCTGCTCTGCTGTTGCCGCGCTGTAGAGAGCGCGCAGCACAGGCTGGTGGTAGGTGCTGACGAGAGGCAGACCGCCAGCCTCGGCCACGACACGGATCAGTTCCGCAGTGAAGTCGGTGGGAATGTCGAAGGCTTCGATCAGCACCTTCTCGCCGGGCTGCAGCCGCACCGAATGGCGTACCAGCAGCTGCGCCAGATGCGTGTAACGGGGATCTTTCATACGACGATGACTCCTTGACGAGACAGCGCAGGGAACAGTCCTGCGGCTCGCTCATGATTGATTTCGGGAAAACTATCCGTCGATTCACCCTGCGCGGCCGAAACTCCTGCGTGGGCATCGTTTTTTAGGTTATACTATAGCCACAGGTACATGCACAGGGAGAGGATCTATGCGAAGAAGACGATTACCTAAAATGAGAGTCTGCCCACAGTGCAAAACGCCCCTGCTGCGTTTTGCCGACCGCTGTGTGGAGTGTGGCTGGCAGCCCTGGCTCAAAGAGGAAAACACCCGCTATCTGCTGATAGCGGGCATGCTGACGGTCGGTGCAATGCTCTATCTCGTCTTCGGTTTGAACGCCCCGAAATAGCTATGGAAGACACTCTCATTTCCCACTTTTGTGCGAGGAGTACAGCCTAATGGCGACGGTAACCTGTGCCCGGTGCGGCAGCAGCGCGGAGGCGATGTCCTCGCCCCCGATGGGCGGGCAGCTGGGTCTGACTCTGCAGGAGCGTGTCTGCGCACCCTGCTATGCGGACTGGATCGGTCAGCAGAATCTGCTCATCAACCACTACGGCCTCAGCATGGCAGACCCCGACGACCGCAAAAAACTCATCGCTGCGATGAAAGAGTATCTCGGTCTGGAGACGGCATGACCGGAATGCAGGAGACATCCTTATGACTCACGCTGCACCCCACCCGGATGCCGCAGCACGTCTCCCCGATCGTTTTCGCGGCGTATTGCTTGGACTGGCCGTCGGAGACGCCCTCGGCGCACCGCTCGAATTTCAGCCGGCACGAACGCCCGAACACTATCTGACGGAGATGATTGGCGGCGGCTGGCAGAAACTGGCCCCCGGCGAATGGACGGACGATACGCAGCAGGCGCTCTGCATCGTCGAGAGCCTGCTGACGAAGCGTGTCTTCGACCCGGACGACATCGCGCGCCGCTTCGTCATCTGGATGCAGAGCAGCCCGAAAGACATCGGTCTGCATACCCGGCGTGTGCTGGACGCCATTCGGCAGGGCGACTCCTGGGAGACAGCCAGCCGGGAAGCGCAGGCCCTCGCCCCCGAAAACGCGCCCAATGGATCGCTGATGCGCTGTGCTCCGCTCGCCCTTTTCTTCTGCCGCCATCCCGAATACGTCGCTTCGCTCTCGCCGGTGCTGTCGCGCATCACCCACGCCCATCCCGACTGCGAATGGTCGTGTGTTTTCCTCAATGTCGCCATCGTCGGACTGCTGTCCGGCCTGGGCCGCTCCGAGGCGGTAGAGCTCGCCTACGACGCTATCGACGGCGGTTCCCAGGCGCTGAAAGACCGCATCGGACTGGCCATGCAGCCGACATGCGAAATCGCGCCGACCGGCTATGTGCTGGATACGCTGGAGGTCGCCGTCTGGGCGTTTCTCCATACCACGACCTTCGAAGATGCGGTCATTAACGCCGTGAATCGCGGCGCGGACGCCGATACGGTCGGAGCAGTGGTCGGAGCCCTGGCCGGAGCGCGGTACGGCATGTCCAGTATTCCGTCCCGATGGCTCATCGCCCTGAAAGAGAGCACGTTCCTCATCGACTATGCCGACCGCCTCTACGATCTGGCCTTCGCCTAAACTACTCCCCTTTCTCTTTTTTCAGACAGGCGGCGGTGAAGCAGGGCGGCGCTGTCAGGGCCGCTCTTTTTTTCCGCCTTGAGGGCGCGGGGCCGGGGTGTCCGGAGCGGCGCCGCTGGCGTCGGGAACGACCGGAGGCATGAACGCGACTTTTTTCGAAGCGAAGCTGAACACCACTTTGAAGCGGCTGAGAAAGTCCAGACCAAGCACCGCCGTTTCACGGCCGAAACTGGGGGAGACATCCGCAGAGAGGTACGCGACTCGCAGCGCCTTGCACTCCGCTTTGCCTACCGTGACCGCAGGAACCTGAATCAGGGTCGCCTGGACCTCTTTGCCTGCGTTTCCCAGTTTCACGACTTCCAGTGCAGGCAGTTTGAGCTTTACGCCTACGGAAGCCGGGATCAGGGTCAGGACGGTTCCCGTATCGATCATCGCGAGGAAGGGCTTCGATTTCGGCAGGCTCACCGATACGAAAATGCGTCCCTCCCGCAGCGTCATCGGAACGACGAGCGCGCCGGCAGGCATTTTTGCCAGCGGTTTTTCCAGAGTGCAGACCTTGCGCGACATATCCAGGGTGACCTGAAACGCAGCCAGAAACGGGGTTCCCAGCCACCCGGTCGGAGCGTCGGGATGCGGGGCTCGGGAGAGCAGAGAGACGACATCTATCTGCGCGACGGGCACATTTTCCAGCTTCAGCAGCCCCATCTGCAGACTCTTCAGGGCCGTTTCAGGCGCCTCTATCGCGTGGTCCAGGATATCGACACGTACCTTTGTCTTCCCTTCCGGGATCCCCAGACGGGCCGCAGCGGCGGGGCTGACAGTATTGGCGTTCAGGCCGGTAGAAATCCCCATCCGCTCCTGGGAGCCGTTGACGGAGATATAGGTCGTCGGAAACCCGAGCCAGACGCCCAGATTAAGGCTGAGAGGCAGCGTCGGGCTGGGCGGCAGCGTCACGGGGCTTCCCTGAAAAGGCGCCGTTAAAGGCAGTGGTGCCACAGGAGAGGCGGTAATAGCCGGTGGAACCTGAGGGGTCGCCTGTCCGAATAGACCGGAGACGGGCAGGCACATTTCTATGCCGCAGAAAAGCGTGACAGCGGCGAAATTCTGCAGCATGGAATCTCTTCTCATCGGTGGTTTTGCTCGACGATCTGCTTGATCGCGTCGAGGGCCAGCAGGTAGACCAGCGTTCCGAGGCCGACGATCTGCCCTGCCACAACCGGTGAGATGACGGAGCGATGCCGGAACTCCTCCCGGGCATGGACGTTGGTCAGGTGGACCTCGATGGTCGGGAGGCGCACCGCCGTGATGGCGTCGCGAATAGCATAACTGTAGTGCGTAAACGCGCCGGGGTTGATGACAAGGCCGTCGGCGGCTGTCTTCGCCTCATGGATGGCATCGATGATCTCGCCTTCGTGGTTGGACTGAAAGATGCGAACCTCCATCCCATTGGCCTGACCGCGCAGCTTGATCTTTTTGTTGATGTCATCGAACGAGTCGCGGCCATAGACCTCTGTTTCGCGGTTACCGAGCAGATTCAGATTGGGGCCATGGATCAGAGAAACTCGAATCAAATTTGCCTCCGGCTCTCTTTGATGGAAAGCGTGGCGGGATCTGCAGCGGCGTTCAATACCGTCGCTTCATCGACCAGCAGAATGGGAATACCGTCTCGAATGGGAAATGCATAGCGTCCACAGGCGCAGTTCAGGGCATTCTGGGCCGCATCGTGGGTCAGCGGCGGGTGTACGTCGCAGCCAGGACAGGCCAGCAGCTCCAAAAACCAGGGGTCGAGCGTCTGTGGGGCAGCCTGTTCTGAGCTGCTCCCGGTC
>JAYTGR010000493.1:0-1614 GCA_043733205.1 Chthonomonadaceae bacterium | reverse complement strand
GCACCGCCTCGCGGGCCTGTCTCTGGTACGTCTCCGACTCCAGAAAGCACATATCTTTGGGCCAGGCGATGTCGATCAGCAGGGAGATCCCCTGCTCTTCCGCCGCTTCCAAAAACCATGCAGGCGGTGCATGGTAGATGCGCACCGCATTGATGCCTGCCGCGCCCATCAGGGTAAAGTCCCGCTGGACACAGGGCGGCGATGGAAACGGGTCGCCGACAGCGTCGGGCGCAAAAGGGCCATAGGTGACCCCCTGAACACGCAGACGCCGGCTGCCCTGGGCAAAAGCGCGGCCGTCGGTGCGTATGCGGGAGCGGATTCGTGCTCCGGCCTGTTCCCAGGGATCCAGGCGCAAGGCGGACGTTCGGAAATCGTCTATCACCGTTTCCGGCGTAATCATTCAGGCTCCGTTCTGCGGAAGAAAATCGACTGCCACGGCGCAGCACGCCCAGTGTGCTCCGAGGGCTCCGATAGCGGATCTCGTTATCTGTCTGGCCAGCCTTTATGCCGACCGATCTGACATATCCATGACAGAATAGCACATTTGCCTGCCGATTACAGCGTCCGACCAGTCTGCGGCCCCATGCGCAGGGTACAGCAGCAGTTCCTTCACAGCTCACTTGAGTTTTACGGCGAAGGCCCCAATGTGGGGGCTGTCACTCTCAGGAGATCGCCGACAGTACAGTGCGCCTCTACAGTGTGCCGCAAGGGACGTTCAGGATGAATTTCGTACTGATTGCGCCGCCCTGTTCGCCGCCGGGTGATGACGCCCGCTTCCTCTAAATCCGCAATGATGCGTTGTACGGCGCGTTCGGTAATTCCCACCCGGGCGGCGACGTCGCGCAGACGCGCCAACGGATCGCGGTCCAGGCAGATGAGGACGTGAGAATGGTTGGTAAGAAACGTCCAGGGCGGGCCGGGAGAAACGGGTTTGTTATCTGTCTCAGGCACGTTAGAAGGTCTCCTTCAAGAAATACGATTTATTTTTCGTGTTTTGCATAGCATGAATTGGTTTTCCATGATGCTGGTGCATATCGGGCAGGGGGAAGCGGCGACACGCATTCACAACGCCTGGCTCTGTGCGCTTGAGGAGGGCATCCATACACAGGACATCTTCACCGAGGGCATCAGCCGTGAAAGAGCCGGAACACGTGAATTTGCAGAGGCCGTCGCCGCCCGCCTGAAGCAGACGCCTCACCTCCTGCAGCCAGTGTCCTATGCCTCTTCGATTGAACCGTTGGCTGCGCGTGTCTCGGTAAAACGCCGCCCTGCAGCGAAGAAAGACCTGGTCGGTGTGGATGTCTTTCTCCACTGGCAGGAAGCGATTCGCAGACAATCCGACACGCGGACATTATTGGGCTGCTTCAACGGATAGATGCGCTGAAGCTGGACTTTATCAAGTGCGAGAACCTGTGCAGATTCGACGGAGAGCCAGGCTTCGCTCTCGGACAGGGACAATAGGTTCCGACAGACCGTAATGGACCGCATAGATCTGTGAGCCTGCGTGTGAAGATCCGCAATGCTGGTTTGCGGGAGTCTGGGCCGGAAAACTGTTCGAAATGAAATCCATGAGAGAAGTTTGGAGGCATGTCACATGAGAATAGTAAAAGCAGT
>JAYTGR010000492.1:0-1615 GCA_043733205.1 Chthonomonadaceae bacterium | reverse complement strand
GGCAGAGTAGGTGAGAGTTACGATATTTCACGAGCCTCTATTCCACATGTGCGCCCGGAAACCCTGCCTGCGCTCGTGGGTTTGCCGGCAAAATGCCGATAGGCGCGGCTCACTGTCGGCAGCCTCGGCAAACCCAGTGTCACGGCTCCCACTCGTTCTCCTCGTCTTCCGCCCGCTGCCTTGCGGCATTTTTCGCCTTCTTCATCTGCCGAGCGATGTCTGACCCGGCAAGAGCGCCTACTCCGACAATCAGGACGAAGCCCAGCACTTTGCCGATACCGAGCCAGAATTCGTTCCGCCGGATCGTTTCAGCCTCCAGGCGCAGAGTCTCCCGCCTGCGGGCCTCTTTTCCGGCCAGTATCTGTGCGGAAGGCGGCTCCGGCTTGCCAGCCGAAATGGGCGTAATTGGGACAGGCAGTCGGATAGGCACCGGGATCGGCAGAGGTTTAGAACCTGGATCTGCCGTGATCACGAAGGCAGGACGCTCTCGGCGGTAACGCGGAATCGGCGGCGGGACGATCTGCAGAGGATCCTTGGCGTCTGTCTGGGCGAGCGAGAGGGTGTCGCTCAGGCAGAAGCAAGCGGCCATAATCAGCAGTCGGACTGGCTGGAGAGGAAGGCGGAATTGTCGGATGGGCATCGGCTCTCCTCAGGGCTATCGAGGATACTATCGAGGATAGAATAGCCTATAATACCAGATTGGAGAGACATTTTAGTTCGGGGCGAGGTAGAGCAGCGCCCATTTACCGCACTCTTCGAAGCCGAGATTGCGGTAGATACGTCCGGCGACGGGATTTTCGAAGAAGAGTACCGGGGTTTTGCCGTCGCGCTGCAGGTCGAGCGAAAGCGCGGCCGTACACGCCGCCGCATAGCCTCGGCCGCGTGCCTGAGGCTGGGTGAAAACTCCGCCGATCAGACCGGCATCGGTGCCTTCGACGTTCAGCAGCGCCGAAGAGAGAATCCGCCCGTTTCCGGCCGGATGGGGAGGCTCGGCAGCGACGAACACCCGGTTCGTCTGCAGACGTGACTGCACGTTCGAACGGCTGCGGTACATGTTCGCGGCGCCCGCATAGTGTGCTGCGAGCATATCGAGATCCTCCGCCGCTGCGCGCCGCACCCCCGCGAGCGCTTCGGGCGCAATATGCGGGGGTTTCCGCAGGCGGAGGCACGTACTGATCTCCCAGTCGGTCGACGTGTGGCGCTGGAGACTGCCCTGCACTCCCGAGACGGTTTCGACCGTTCCCCGTACTCCGGCGACATGCGATTCCGAATCGATCAGGGCGGCGAACGCCGCCGCACAGCCGCCGTCCCCATCCGCCAAAATGAACGTGTTGTTGAGGCGGAAAACGATCCCCTCCAGGCGCGCTTCGTCCGGAGCGAAGGCACCCCAGACGAGCAGTGAATCGCTCCGGTATCCGTACGCTTCCAGATGCATCCGCAGCGTGAGCATCCGCACAGGATAGCGGCTGCACAGCTCCGCAACGGCAGGCGTATCGGCATCGCTCAGGCGGCGTATGCCCTGCGGCGGGATGGCAGGCAGATTGGTCAATAATTTTCTGTTCATCGCTGCTTTTCTATTTCGACGTCGGGCTTCCGAACTCCTTGCGAAAAGAGA
>JAYTGR010000491.1:0-4848 GCA_043733205.1 Chthonomonadaceae bacterium | reverse complement strand
GCAGAGAAAATGTGGCCTTGTCGGGTGCGGCCGACGGCCTGCAGGATGCCGTCGGGATGGACCAGAATACTCGGCTGAATCGCGCCGATTGCGACTCCGTCATTGATCGAAGCGGTGGCATGCCAGCTCATGCCTTGGCTGGAAATACGTTCGAAATAGACGCGCCATCCGCCCTTTTCCGTGCTGGTGGGGCAGAGGAGATCTCCGTTTTCGAGCTGTACCGGTTTGTTCTTGATAGGGCCGAGGATACCCTCCGGCAGCCGGTCCGGCTTCGACCATGTTCTGCCGCCGTCCTCCGACCGCATCAGCATTCCCCACCAGTCCACCGGATTGGGCCCGACCTTATAAAAAAGGAGCAGCGGCCCTTCTTTGGGCTGAAACAGGACCGGGTTCCAGCAGGGATAGCGCAGCATCGGCGACTGTACGCCGTTCGCTACCTCGATGGCTGGCGTCCACTTACCGCCCTCGAAATGCGCCAGCCAGATGCCTGTGTCCGGGTTTCTCTCCGCAGTGCCCCCAAACCAAGCCGCAGCCAGCCTCCCCTGTGTCTCTACAATGGTCGAGGCATGACACGATGGATACGGCGCCGTATCATAGATGAATTCGCTCTGCACGAGTTAGCCTCCTCGCTGCACGTCGTTGTATCGATATCAATAATATACCCGTTCGCTTGCAGAAAAACAGCATTTTGTGAAACCGTTACTGTCCTCGATCGCTTCGCACCTGTGCATCGAAGAAATGTTGCTGCCTCTCAAATCAGAAGAATAGGACATAACTATACCGATATAACGACGAGGTTCTCTGCAGGGAGTATCACGATGACAGGGCTGGCGCATCTAAATCCGCTTCAGCGAGCATCGACATGACATGACTCGCCGGTCCCGCCCCTCCATTAAGAATTCGTCAAGGGGTTATCACCTCTCGCTACGCGCCTTCGGCGGATTGTCCTTCGGACAAATCGTCTGGATCGGTTTCGTAGAGTTCGTAGAGTTCGTGTGTGGTGCCATCGGCGTGATGTTGTTTCTGGCCGTTGACGTAGGCACAATGCGTTTCCGATGCGAGGGCGAAACAGCGATTGCTGCGTAGTTGTTTTGCCAGTCGAACCAGGTGTCGGGTTTGAGAGTCTCCTGGATCAAGCGGGAGGAGCCAGCTTTGAGTTCTCGGATCAGGTCGCACGGGCGGATCGTCGCCGGGAGCGCGAGCAAAAGGTGTACGTGGTTCTCGGTCCCGCCAATTGCCAGCACATCACAGCCCCGGCGACGGGCGACATCGGCGAAGCAGCCGTACAATCGCGGTTCGATCTCCGGCGTGATCAAAGGGTGACGCTCCTGCGGGGCATGGAGGTTTGCAGAGAAGGTTTTTAAGGAGCGGCGTGGAATAGAACAGGGAACATACCAGCACGACAGAGGGAGAGTTAACGATGCCGTTAGTGGATATGCCGTTAGAGCGACTGCGGGAGTATCAGGGGCGCAACCCGCGACCGGAAGATTTCGATGTGTACTGGGATCGGGCGCTGGCGGAGATGCGCGCGGTCGATCCGAAGGTGGAACTGGTGCCGCATCCGCTGAAAACGACGTTTGCGGAGTGCTTCGATCTGTTTTTTACGGGGGTCGGGGGATCGCGAATTCACGCGAAGTACCTGCGTCCGAAACAGAAAGGCGAGCCGCATCCTGCGGTGCTGCAGTTTCATGGCTACTCGGGCAGCAGCGGGGAGTGGAACGACAAGCTGAACTATGTCAGCCAGGGCTTCTCCGTCGCATCGCTCGACTGCCGAGGGCAGGGCGGGCTCTCCGAGGATCGCGGCAGCGTGGCAGGCAACACTCTGCGCGGGCATATCATTCGGGGCCTCGACGATAAGCCGGAACAGCTCTACTATCGGCAGATGTATTTGGATACGGCGCAGCTGGCCCGTATCGTCATGGGGTTCGATGAGGTGGACGCCGACCGCATCGGCGCAACGGGCGGTTCGCAGGGCGGCGGGCTGACACTCGCCTGCGCCGCGCTGGAGCCGCGCATCAAACTGGCCGCCCCCGTCTACCCGTTCCTCTGTGACTATCAGCGCGTCTGGGAGATGGACCTGGCCGTGGGCGCGTATGAAGAGCTGAAAACCTATTTCCGTAACTTCGATCCATTGCACGAACGCGAAAAAGAGGTGTTCCTGCGCCTGGGCTATATCGACACCCAGCATCTGGCGAACCGCATTCGGGCCGAAGTGCTCATGCCAGTCGGCATGATGGACACGATCTGCCCGCCCTCCACGCAGTTCGCCGCCTATAACAAAATCGTCTCCCCGAAAAGCCTGCTCCTCTATCCCGACTTCGGACACGAGGGCCTGCCGGGCTGCGGCGACCGCATTTTCGATTTCATAGCAGGGCTTTAGTGTTTACAGCCCGAGGAGAACGTTCGATGTCCCTATTCACACTCCGGCGTGTGCCGCTGATCGTGACTCTGCTGGTTACCTTACTGGCCGTCGCTCAGACGCAGCGAAGTCAGGCCCAGGAGGGCGCTGCGGCCAAACCGTTCCTGCATCCCCTTTTTACCGATCATATGGTGTTTCAGCGCGGCATCAAAGCGCCGGTCTGGGGCTGGACACAGCCTGGGAAGAAAGTCACCGTGAGTATGGACGGTAAGAGCGCGGCCGCGACGGCGGGACCAGACGGGAAATGGATGGCGGCTCTCGGCCCCTTCTCAGCCGGAGGCCCCTATACGCTCACCGTCAGCGGCCCGGAAAAGGCCAGGGTTGCGGATGTGCTGGTGGGCGATGTCTGGATCTGTTCCGGTCAGTCGAACATGGAGATGGGCATCGGCAACGTCTACAACGCGCAGGACGAGATCGCGAAAGCCGCCAACTCCAATATCCGCCTGTTCACGGTTCCGAAGAAGACCGCCGGAGAGCCGCAGGAGACCGTCGTCAGCCACTGGGACACCTGTACGCCGGAGACAGTGGCCGCAGGAGGCTGGAACGGCTTCAGCGCGGTCGGCTACTTCTTCGGGCGGCACCTGCAGGAGACCCAGCATGTGCCCATCGGCCTGATCCATACCTCCTGGGGCGGCACGATCGCGGAAGCCTGGGTCAGCGCCTCCGCGCTTCGCACCATGCCCGACTTCGTGCCGCAGGTCGACGCCGTCGAGAAGACCTACGCCGGTATGAAAAAGGGCGGAGGCAGTATCGATAAGATGCTCGCCGAATGGTACGGTAAGAACGATCCCGGCACCACGCATAACTGGGGCGCGGCCGACTTCGACTCCGCTGCCTGGAAGACCATGAAGCTTCCGACCGCCTGGGAACTCGCCGGCCTGCCCGAATACGATGGCGTTGTCTGGTTCCGCAAAGAGTTCGATCTGCCGAACGGCTGGGCCGGCAAAACCCTGACCCTGCACCTCGGCCCGGTCGACGACGACGACACGACCTATGTCAACGGCGTGCAGGTCGGCGCGACCCGCGGATACAACATCGACCGGGTCTACAAAGTCCCGGCGGCGGTCCTGAAAGCAGGACATAACGTCATCGCCGTGCGAGTCCTGGATACGGGCGGCGCGGGCGGCATCAACGGGACGCCGGACAAGATGTTCCTCACGACCACGGAACTCGGCGCTGGACAGTCGATGCCGCTGTCGGGCGACTGGAAATACCAGGACAGCGCGGCGCTGAAGACGACCACTCCCGTCCCGATGCAGACTGCCGACAATAATCCCAACGTCACCACCGTGCTCTACAACGGCATGATCGCGCCGCTGCTGCCCTACGGCATCAAGGGCGCGATATGGTATCAGGGCGAATCGAACGCCGGACGCGGCATGCAGTATCGCACCCTGCTTCCCACGCTGATCAAGGATTGGCGTGCGCGCTTCGGCGTCGGCGAGTTCCCTTTCTTCATCGTGCAGCTGGCGAACTTCATGCCCGTCGTCGATCAGCCGATCCAGGAGGGCTGGGCCGATCTGCGGGAGGCGCAGCTCCTGACCTCGGAGAACCTGCCTAAAACCGGTATCGCCGTCACGCTCGACATCGGGGACGCGGCCGACATCCATCCGAAGAACAAACAGGAGGTTGGCCGCCGCCTCGGACTGTCGGCAGACGCCATCGCCTACGGCGACAAGATCGAGTATTCCGGCCCCCTTTACCAATCGATGAAGGCCGCAGGCGATAAGATCCGCCTGACATTCACGCATCTCGGCGGCGGACTGGCCGCAAAAGACGACGGACCGCTCAAAGGCTTCGCTGTCGCTGGGGCAGACGGACATTTTGAGTTTGCAGACGCCAAAATCGAGGGCGATACCATCGTGGTCTCCTCTCCAAAAGTCCCGAACCCGACCGCCGTACGCTACGCCTGGGCCAACAACCCCGTCTGCACCCTCGTCAACAAGGCCGGTCTCCCCGCCTCCTCATTCCGCACCGACATGCCCGCCAAATAGCCGATCGTGGCATGAAACGCATGAGAGCCGCCGCACAGAAAGTGCGGCGGCTCCTATGTCGAGATTATAACAAAATTGACATTTAGCCAGCTGTCACTGTTTATTGATGGTGCGCTCGATATCCTTCAGCGTGCGGTCGGCAGCCTTTTCCGCACGCGCATGCTGGCGCAGAGGATGGAGACGCTCGTTACGCTTCCGAATCCAGGAACGGACGAGGGCGACGACTAAACCCAGAATGGCCACCGCAATGGCGATATAGATGAAATATCAAAACGATCGTTCTCCGTATCGTGCGCTCTGGACAGTGTTTGCGTCTATGGGTCTGATGGCCACTTTTACTGCCTGTGCGGAACCGCCCAGCGACCGTGAGAAGAAAGGGCAGCAGTTTTGTCAACGTCGGATAACGATCAGCGTTTATGTTCGCGATTTGTCCCG
>JAYTGR010000490.1:0-4854 GCA_043733205.1 Chthonomonadaceae bacterium | reverse complement strand
CTATTTTTTCTTGCCCTCAACCTTCGCGGTGATCTCTTCGGCCACGTTGCGCGGGACTTCCTCGTAGTGCGAGGGGGTCATCGTGAAGTTAGCACGTCCCTGTGTGAAACCACGCAGGTCTGTCGCGTAACCGAACATCTCGGACAGCGGCGCACGGGCACGAACGACCATCTTGTTGCCGGGTTCGGGATCGCTGCCCTCCAGCTGGCCGCGCCGTCGGTTCAGGTCTCCAATGACGTCACCCATGTTGGCATCCGGCGTCGAGACTTCCAGTGCCATGATCGGTTCGAGCAGATAGGCTTTGCCCTTGCGCAGCGCCTCTTTGAGCGTCTGGCTGGCCGCGACCTTGAAGGCGATCTCCGAAGAGTCTACATCGTGGTACGAACCGTCCATGACCGACACACGGATATCGACGACGGGATAGCCCGCGATGATACCGCTTTCAATGGCTTCGCGTACGCCTTTTTCGATACCGGGGATGTACTCCTTCGGGATCGAACCGCCGACGGTCTTGTTGACGAACTCGAAACCCTTACCGGCTTCCAGCGGTTCGACTTCAAGCTCGACGTCACCATACTGTCCGGAACCGCCCGTCTGTCGTTTGAACGGCACACGCGCGCGGGCCTTATTGTGAATGCTTTCGCGGTAAGCGACCTGGGGCGCGCCGAAGTTGGCTTCGACTCCATACGTGCGTCTCAGGATGTCTACTTTGATGTCGAGATGCAGTTCGCCCATACCGCTCAGAATGGTCTGGCCCGTCTCGATATCGGTCGCGACACGGAAGGTCGGATCCTCACTGGCGAGTTTCACCAACCCGGCGGACAGCTTGTCCTGATCGGCTTTGGTCTTCGGCTCGATGGCGATGGAGATGACCGGGTCCGGGAACGAGATGTTCTCCAGGAGGATCGGTTTCTTGTCATCGCACAGCGTGTCTCCGGTGCGCGTATCTTTTAGGCCGACGATGGCGGCGATGTCTCCGGCGTAGACGGCGTCCACATCTTCGCGGCTATTGGCGTGCATACGGACAATGCGCCCGATGCGCTCTTTCTTGTCGCGTGTGGAGTTCATCACGGTCTGTCCGGTGCTCAGCACGCCGGAGTAGACGCGGAAGAAGGTCAGTACGCCGTACTGATCCTGTGCGATCTTGAAGGCCAGGCCGCTGAACGGGGTCGCGTCGGCAGGCTGCCGTCCCTCATCTTCCCCAGTGTAAGGGTTGGTGCCGGGAATATCACCTACATCGGTAGGAGAAGGCAGGTAGTAGACGACCGCATCGAGCAGGGGCTGAACGCCCTTGTTCTTATACGCGGAGCCGCACAGCACCGGGACGATTTTACCGGCGATGGTTCCCATGCGCAGCGCATGCCGGATCTCTTCGACGCTGATCGGTTCGCCTTCGAGATACTTTTCGATCAGCGTCTCATCGGCATCGGCCACAGCTTCGAGCAGTTTGGCATGGTATTCGTTGGCGGTTTCCAGCATGTCGGCCGGGATGGGACCTGTTTCGAACGTCTGGCCCATTTCGTCCAGATATTTCGTTGCGGTCATCTCCACGAGATCGATCACGCCTAGGAAGTCGTTTTCGGCGCCGATCGGAAGCTGGATCGGCACGGCATTGGCACCGAGGCGCTCGACCATCTTCTCGACGACGTTGAGGAAGTTTGCGCCCATGCGGTCCATCTTATTGACGAACGCGATGCGCGGGACTTTATATTTGTTGGCCTGTCGCCACACGGTCTCCGACTGGGGCTGTACGCCGCCAACGGCACAGAAAATCGCGACAGCGCCATCGAGAACGCGCATGGAGCGCTCGACTTCTACGGTGAAGTCGACGTGGCCCGGCGTATCGATGATGTTGATGCGGTGTGTGCGCTTGCGCAGGCTGGTCTCCGGATCGGTCTCCAGGCCCCAGAAACAGGTAGTCGCCGCAGAGGTGATGGTGATCCCGCGCTCCTGCTCCTGAACCATCCAGTCCATCGTCGCAGCCCCGGTGTGTACTTCGCCGATCTTATGGGTTCGGCCGGTATAAAAGAGGATGCGTTCGGTGCAGGTGGTTTTGCCCGCATCGATGTGGGCGGCGATGCCGATATTGCGTGTTCTGTCTAAACCGTATTCTCGTGCCATGTGGGTAACTTATTAGCCTCCAGAGAGTGCTGTATTCAAAAGGACGGAAGCAGAGTGCGAGCGGTTGGCTCGCGCCTGCTTCCCGGTTGGTGTCGGGGGGGTCGCCCGGTAAAATCGAGGCGCCCCTCCCTGCGCGCACTCTCTCTGGCGATCCCTGTTTACCACCGATAGTGGGCGAACGCCTTGTTGGCGTCGGCCATGCGGTGAGCTTCTTCTTTGCGCTTCACGGAAGCGCCGGTGTTATTGACGGCGTCCAGCAGTTCGCCAGCCAGTTTCTCGGCCATCGAACGTCCGGCGCGTTTGCGCGCGTTGATGACGGTCCAGCGCAGGGCGAGAGCGACACGGCGCTCCTGGCGCACTTCGACGGGCACCTGATAGGTGGAGCCGCCGACGCGGCGCGGGCGGACTTCGATGACCGGCATGATGTTGCGCACGGCGGTCTCGAACAGTTCCAGCGGCGGGCGCTTGGCGCGGGCTTCCATGATCTCCATGGCTCCGTAGAAGATGCGCTCTGCAACGCTCTTCTTGCCGTCCAGCATCAGGCGGTTGATGAACCGCTGCGCCAGTACGCTTCCGTAGACGGGATCCGGCGTGATCGGGCGGGGGCGCAGACCACCCTCGGGTGTATTTCTCGGCATCTCTGGCGGTCTCCTATTTCTTCTTGCCTGCGGCGACGACGACGTTCTTCTTGGTGCCGTACTTGGAGCGGCTGGACTTGCGGTCGCGGGTGCCGGAAGTATCGAGGGTGCCGCGGATAATATGGTAACGCACGCCGGGCAGGTCCTTGACGCGGCCGCCACGGATCATGACCACGGAGTGTTCCTGCAGGTTGTGTCCGATTCCAGGAATATACGCTGTGACTTCCGTCTTGTTGGTCAAGCGAATACGAGCGATCTTCCGCAGGGCGGAGTTAGGCTTCTTAGGCGAAATGGTACGCACAAGCAGGCAGACGCCGCGGAGCTGCGGATTGCCTTTGAGCGCCGGCGCCTTGTTCTTCTTGGCAACGCGTTTCCGGCCCTTTCGGACCAACTGGTTAATGGTGGGCATACAGGCCGATCCCCTTCAGGTGCAGATGCGATGCGTCCACGCCTGCGTGGCGCGACGATATCGTGAATGAGTTCAGGAACAGACAAAACGGGTGCGGACAAAAGGGCGGGCGGGGCATAAAAAAGCCCGTTGGACACGGGAGGGGACGGGACGGGGAAATACCTGTAAGCTGAAAAGGTACTGAGCGTCACACCTGGGGAAAGGGCCTAGCCTTTCACGGTCGCCTCCTGAAACGTATTCTTCTAATCCTGCCGCACGCATTCAATCTCCGCAAACCTGTCTAGTGTACTGCATTTTGCTCTATCTGTCAACGGTGACTCCGCAGATTCTCGCCGCACTGGCGGAAAAAAGAGCGATCCGGCGTGACTCCGGCGCATTTCCGCACTGCTTTTGCTTCCGAGCGAAACTTTCCCCAGCGGGATTCGTCCCTGAAATTAGGGCAGGAACCTGATAGCCTCATGCAGAACAGGAAGCCACTCAGGATTTCGTTTGTCAGGGAGTGCAGTTTACTATGGATGATTGGACGGAATCGGCGCGTCTGGAGAAATTTCGGAAGATGGTGCGCAAGGAGTTCGGTCACGGACTCGAAAAGGCGACGCCATCCAATGTGCGCACCTTTTTGGAGCGGCATCAGGAAGAGATGTTCCCTGGGCCGCAGCATGGGCGGCTGGAACTCAACGAGACCAAGACCACTTATGAAGAGATCCTGAAGGATTTCTTCGTCAACGTGCTCGACCGTCCTTCCGACGAAGCGCTCATCATGCTCTGGACGCTGGCGTTCGAGCTGTCTTTTTTCAATATCGAGCAGCACGCCGCAGAGCGTCTGCAGTCCCTCTTCGGCGACATGACCGAACCTGGCGACTGAGAGCCTGTCTCCCCAGTTTTTCCTGTGCGTGGAAAGTGTTAACACCCTCTATGTTCGACCTGCGTGATCTTCGGCCTGGTCTGCTCTTCTGGTGCGATACCGCCCGCAATGGGATCGGTCAGCAGTTCAGCGACAAGGAGTTTCGCCCGGTGCTGGTCGTAAGTGTGCTGCCGGAGTTCGGCGGGGTCGCCGTCTACCCGTGCAGCCGTCTGCGCGATCTCGAAGGCCGCAGCGATCAGATCAGCGAACCGTTCGGCGAAACCGAAACTCACATCGTCTACGGCATGGGCCTCTTCCTCATCCAGCCCGACGATCTGCATCCCCCAACCGCGCCCTGGTCGGAGTGGAGTTCCTGGCGTCAGACGCATCGCCGCGTGATCGAAGACGACCTGCGCATCCTTCGCCACCGCCAGTCCGAGCAGAAGCCCCGCGCCTCCTCTGCGCCCGCCGCTCCCACACTCAGCACACGTCTCAGTGACAATCTGGACGCCGAAACGCTCTCCCGCCTGGAAAAGCTGAGACAGCCCCCTCCTCCGCCCCCCAAAGCGCCCGAGCCGCCTTCCACTCCCAGACCCAAACTGCCGTCCAAGCCGCCCGTCGATCTCTTTAAGCAGGCCATCGATTCCATTCTGCCCTATCACATCCTGCGTCCGGAAGACGAGCCGAACGACGAACCGCCTCCCCAGCGCGGCAAGCCCGTCAGGCGCAAACGCAAATAGCCCTCCGCGAACCTAATCTCCGTTCCCTCCTTCGTAGGCTTATTTTGTCCCTTAAGGCCGCCGCCCCTAAAGGAGCGGCCTGCTGAGAAAGTGAAGGCCCAT
>JAYTGR010000489.1:0-1622 GCA_043733205.1 Chthonomonadaceae bacterium | reverse complement strand
TCGGTGACCAGTTCCACGCGTGCGCTTTTGGCGGAACTAAGGTAGTTGTGGACATTGACCGAGAGCATGACCTGATCGCGGTCCACGCAGAAGCGGGGCGCCTGCAGGCGCACGAGCAGGTTCTTTTTGGTCGCGGTCTGCGCCTCGGCGAAACCGACTTCCACTTTCCCCGAGACACCCCGCGCCACGGCTGTCCATTTCGTAAGGTTGTCGGGGAAGTCGAAGGAGACGGCGGCATTGCCCTGGGCATCCGTGACGACCGCAGGGATCCAGAAGGCGGTATCGGCGAACTTACTGCGTACGATGGCCTCCGCCAGAGGCATCTTCGGATCAGCGCCGTCCATAGAGAGTACCGCCATTGGAGCTGCGGCTGGCATGGATTTCGCGAGTTCGTTTCTTATATATACGTTTATCCCATAGTTGACATTTTCTCCCGGTTTTCTGTTGAGAGCCCTTCCTGTTGCACCGAGTTTATCGACACTCTCCGAGAGTGTGTTCGACACAGAAAGCATTCGTACTGCCCCTGCGGCGGTGGTGCCGTTGTAGTCGTAGGCTTCGATGCCATGACGCATTATCTCCAGCTGCTCCTCGAAGGTCTGCGGTGGGGTGTAAGCGACATAGGCGGGAACCGGGGGCAGACTGCCGCTGTTCTCATGGTCGCCCAGCCAGCCCATGCCTTCCGGATAGCGCAGTTCGTGCTCCTCGTAAGAAGGAGTGGGCGGAGCGACGACATGCATCGCCACGAAGAATTGCGTAGAATCGTTCTGTGAGACATTGAATGCGATACGGTATCCATAGAAGTAACTGCGGATGTCCGGCGTCAGGTCGGACTGCATGGCGAGCAGAGCCGCATCCACTACACCGAGGCTGATCTCGCCCTGCACCGGACTGCCGTTAGCGTCGGTGGCATGCAGGATAAAGGTGGCATGCTCTCCCGGCTTGTACTCGGCTTTGTCCGGTGTCAGAGTCAGGGTCATGATCCTGTTTTCGGCAGGCACCACGACATCCGCCTGCTGCTCCTGTACTGTGCCGCCCTGAACCAGAGTGACAGTAAAACGGGCGCTGGGCACATGTAAGGCCATGATCGGCACCTCTACGAGGGTGGAGCGGCCCGGCACGAAGACAGAGCGGCTGCGCACGATCCCACCCGCCGCCGACTCGGTAAAGAGGACATAACTGTCAGGAACCGGCGCGACGATCAGCACACGCGCCATATCGCCTGCGCGATATTCCGCAAACTCCAGGGTCACTTCGAACCGCCCATCGTCTTTCTTGAGACGTGTGTCGAAGTTCGGGCCGTAAACCAGCACACTCGCCCCCGCCCTGATCTCCCTCTTGCGGTCGTCTTTGGCCACATACTCGATGCGATAGTCGGCAGGAGTGTCGGGATGCCAGAACGCGTAACCTTTGCCTTCTTTCGCATCGGTCGTCAGCCACATCGTCGCCGCCAACTCTTCGCGCGGCGGCACATATTTCACGATGATCTTCCATTTGCCTGTCTCCGGGTCGATCACCTTCTGCTCCGGAATCGCGGGAATCAGGCGATAGATATTGATCTCGCCGGTCGCCGCGAAGGGCGCATCGTTGGCGTCCTGGGTGCGGCCTTCGATCTGGAGCGTATC
>JAYTGR010000488.1:0-4870 GCA_043733205.1 Chthonomonadaceae bacterium | reverse complement strand
AAGGCAATTGAAAGTTCTGCTTACGCTTTTGCTGGCGCTCTGGGGAGGAGCTATGCTGCTGTCGCCCGCTGCTGCGGATGGAACGCCCGAGGGCGCGGCCTGGGCCGTGTCGGCGGAAGGGGAGACGCTGCTCCGCGCGTTCCAAAACGCGCCCTTCCCGCACTCCAGCCGCGAGCAGGGATACATCTACGGCGGCACGTTCTACGACGCGGCGGCCCACTACCACGACAGCACCGTTGGGATCTTCATTCCGACAGGCTATAAGGCCGGAGCCGAAGTCGACTACGTCGTCCATTTTCACGGCTGGTCCAATCATGTCGCCGCCGTACTCGACCACTACGCACTGCGGCGGCAGATGACGGCGAGCGGACGCAATGCAATCCTGCTCGTTCCGCAGGGGCCAAAGGACGCGCAGGACTCCGGCGGCGGCAGGCTCGAGCGGGATCCGGGCGCTTTCGAAGCGCTGCTGCGGGAGGTCACCCAGTTCCTGGTCGAGGCCGGGAAGATCCACACCACGCGTATCGGCAGTATCGCGCTCAGCACCCACAGCGGCGGCTATCTGGTGACCGGCGCCATTCTGCGGCAGACGGCGCTGCGCTCCCATATCACCGATGTGCTGCTGTTCGATTCCTCATATGGGGAGCTGGAGGCATTTGCCGGCTGGGCGGCAGAAAAGCACCATCGCCTGGTCAGCATCTTCACGCGCCACCTCGCGCCGGAGAACTTCATGCTGACGGCCCTCCTGCAGAAGCGGCATACAGCCTGCACCTCCCTGCTGGAACCCGATCTCACGCCCGCTCTGCTCGCGGCGCGGGAGCCGCTGTTCATTCACACCCTGGATCTGCCCCACGACGAAGTGATGCAAAAACACGACTATTTTGCGCTCTTCCTGCGGACCAGCGCGCTGCCGCAGACGCCGCCTGCCTTGGCCCTGCGATAGACGCTCGCTCAGACTGCGTCATGCAGTCACTGAATCGATGAAGAAAAGGAGTTATCATGCGTTTACTACGACAAAATGCCGCCCATCCGGGAACACGGCTGTTCCTGCTGGGGCTCACCGTTCTGGCTCTGGCCGGATGCACCAAAGAGGACACGACTGCGGGCAGTCCGCCCAGCAGCGGGAACCCCACGCCTACTTCCGGGGCGACGCCTGCGAACTCTTCCGGCGCGAAGAAGAAGATCGTCTTTGTGTTCAAAGTCGGCGGCATCGCCTACAGTGAGACCTGTAAGGCTGGCGCACAGCAGGCCAACGACGATCCTGCCCTGAATGTCGATGTGACGTATCAGGCGCCCACCGAGGCCACTGCTGCCGCACAGAACTCGATCATCGAGCAGGCCATCATCAGCAAGGCGGACGCGATCGTAGTCTCCCCTAACGACGCCGACGCGATCATCCCCTCGATCAAGAAGGCGACCGATGCCGGTATCAAGGTCTTTACATGGGACGCTGACGCCCCGAAGAGCGCCCGCGCGTTCTATATACGGGCGGCAGACGATGTGCAGATCGGAGCCGACATTCTGAACGCGGTGGCGAAAAGCGCTGGCGACAAGGGCAAAATCCTGGTCTTCAGCGGGGGACGCACGGCCGCCAACCTGAATCTGCATCTGCAAGGCATCGAAGAGGCCGCCAAAAAGCTGCCCGGCGTCACCCTCATACAGCCCTATATCTACAACGACGACGACAAGAGCAAGGCCGTGACAATGGCGGTGCAGGCGCTCCAGGCCAATCCGGATGCCGTCGGGATCGCCTGCGTCAACTCCCCCAGTCCGGCCGCTGCCGGCGAGGCGCTGCACAAGCTGAATCTGATCGGAAAAGTCAAAGTCTGGGGACTGGGACTGCCGAGCGAAACCAAGAACTACCTGAAAGACAACTCGGTGACCGGCCTCTATCTCTGGGATCCGCAAAAGCTGACCTATGAGACCGCGAAACTGGTGAAAAACGTGCTCGACGGCAAAGCCCCGAAGGACGGCGATAAGATGGGTGACGGGACAGTCATCGTCAAAGACAGCGTCGTGACCCTGCCCCTGCGCCTCGAAATCAACAAAGGCAACGTCGACAGCCTCAAATTCTGACAGGAAATTGATTGCGCGGAAGAAATGCTGTGCGCGGAAGCGCAGCATTTGGGGTCTCTTCCTATTCGTCAATTGGGGGTGCGCCACAGGCGCTTCCTCTTAGGAAAGAAGAAATACAGATGCAGAGCAGGAAAGCAGGAAAAAAAGAAGGCAGGAAAAAATGCAGAGAAAATGCACACAGGACGCAGAAATGGACACCCCTTTGTGATGCCGGAAGTAAAAGTCGCAGCGAAGACATCAGTCGATTTCTTTGTTCTTCTCTTCTCTTGCCTTCCTTTCTTCCTGCCTTCCTGTTCGTATCCCTTTCCTGCTCTGCCGCCCCCGATCCGCCTTTCCTGCTGAAGGAGGCGGACGCGCGGATCGAGCAGATTCGTAAGGCGGATGCGAAGATCGTGGTGATGGGGCCGAACGGCAGGCCGATGCGCGATGTGAAGGTGCAGTGGGTGCAGACCCGGCACGCATTTCTATTCGGGTGCGCGGCGCTCTCGCTGCTGAACCATAAGGACGCTGTCCAGGAAGCGGCCTATCAGAAACGTTTCGGCGATCTGTTCAACTTCGCGACGGTGCTGACCTACTGGCAGGACACGGACCCGGAGCCGGACCGCCGTGATCTGGAGAAACTTGCGGCGCGCGTGAAGCGGCTGAATGAGATGAATATTCGGGTCAAGGGACATCCGCTGATTCTGGCGGGCGCCGCACCGGCCTGGGCGCCCAAAGATCCCGATCAGGTGCGCGACATCACCCACAAGCGGATCACAGATCTCGTAACGCGCTTTCGGGACAAGATCGAAGTGTGGGATGTTGTTGGCGATGCAACGACTGCGGCGGGCGTCCAGAACGGGCTGGGGGCCTGGGCACGGCAGGCAGGGCCTGTGCAGTTTACCGCCGATGCCCTGACCTGGGCGCGCGCCGCCAACCCTCACGCCACCCTGCTCTACAACGATTGGAAACTCGACGCCGACTATATCAATCTGGTAAAGGGGGTAGAGAAGGCGAACGCGCCGCTCGACGTGCTGGGACTGGAGGCGCACATGGGAGGGGGTGCGGAATGGCCTCTGACGAAAGTGTGGGAGACTGCCGAAATGTTCCGTCCGCTCGGCAAAAGCCTGCACTTCTCCGAGATCACGGTGCCCTCCGACGATCCGAAAGCCGATCACAGCAAATCCTGGCCGTCAACTCCTGAAGGCGAAAAGCGGCAGGCCGACTATGTCGAAAAGCTCTATACGATTATGTTCTCGCACCCTTCGGTGCAGGGCATCGCCTGGTGGAACTTCGTCGATGGCGACTGGGACCGCAATCCCGGCGGTCTCCTCCGCGCCGATCTCTCCCCCAAGCCCGCCTACGAACGCCTCCATCACCTGATCCAGGAGAAGTGGCACACGGAGGCGACCGGCAAAACTGACGCCTCCGGTGCCGTCACGTTCCGTGGCTTTGCCGGCCGGTATAAGATTGTGATCCAGTCCGTGAAGGGGCCGATAACGATTGAGGCGGACATTCTGCGCGACCGGCCTAATCTCTTCACAGTTCAGGTGAAATAGGAAGCAGGCGTCTTAACCGCGGCCTTTGCCATGTTCCTGTGCCAGTCCTTTCGGGAACAGCTCCCGGTCGTTCTGCGCACTCTGCTGATTCTTCAACTGCTGCTCGGCCAGATGGTTCTGCTCCAGGTTTGTCTTGCCATGATCATGAGCATGAATTTCCTTTTCGGTCGGCTGCTCTTCCTCCTCAGTGAAAAGGGGTTCAGTCGGCTTGATATCCTTTGCGTCGATGGGCAGTGTCGGCGCGATGGTCTTTGTGTCCGCTTTTGTTGTGTTGTCGGCCATGATGGTTTCTCCTTCGATACTGCAGGGCTGACGCTCACGGGCCTTCAGGAGTTCCGCAAAGAAAAGAGAAGAAAATATCACTCTGCTCTGTTCAGGTAGATCCTTCTGATTTCCAGGGCTGATTTTGAGAAGTTGAGCAGGAGACCGAAATCCTGCTCAACGGCTTTTAGATAGGATTTTACGGTAGAGATATGAGCATCCTCCAATGCTCTCACCGCCTTCAGTTCTACTACGAGACTGTCGGCAACGAAGAGATCGAGACGATGCTTTCCGATCTCCACCCCATCGTAACTTATCAGGAGTTCCTGCTGCTGTGTGAACGAAATACCACGCTTGACGAACTCGATGCATAACGCCCGCTCGTAGATGTACTCCAGAAACCCCGGCCCCAAACGTCTATGCACCTCGATCGCCGCCCCAATCACTTGACCCGGCAGCTCGTCATCCGAAAATTCATTTGGCAATCTTCTCACTTCGTTTCCTATTGCTCGCGAACAGATTGTTGTCTGCTTGCTATGCCTCTTCAGGGACGGCGCGTAATCGCCATGTGTGGAAACTTTGCGTTCCAACTTAGAACATTGTGAACTTCTATCACTGGCCACTGACGACTATGGCGTATTTTGGGTCCAATGCGGTCTACGATGCGTTGAATTTTGTCGGTGAGCATACTGCGTTCTGCGGCCGTTATGGAAGATAAGCCTATGAGAGTGACATAGCGTACTCTGCCACGGGGTTCGCTTCCTGCGCTCACGAGATAGGCGAAAGTACCGTACAGTTTCGGCAGCAGGCGCTCTTTCAGCAGGTCGTCATTCTGTAATTTGGCGATCGTATCTCGAATGGCCCCCGCTGGATGAGGACCAGGTGCGCCGTCTGGATCCTTCACTTCAATGAGCAGGAGTTCGCGAGGGTATTGGACGATAAAATCTACGGATTTCAGCGGCTGGGCTGCGACGTCTGGTTTTTCGACGGGTTGGATC
>JAYTGR010000487.1:0-1628 GCA_043733205.1 Chthonomonadaceae bacterium | reverse complement strand
CGTTCGGAGGCAGTCGTTCCTCGGGAGGCGGCTCGTTCGGCGGCGGACGCCGCCGTTAATACCCCCTTCGCTCCCCTCAGCGCCTAAAGTGCAGAGGGGAGCCGACCCTCCTTTTTGAGAGAGACATCCAATATGAACAATATGATTTTTCGCACGGGCGGTGACTGGGACAGCACGACCCTCTTCAATAACGAGCAGGAAGTGATGGCGGCGCAGCTGTTCGTCCAGCTGCGGGCGGGACGGGACGATTTCGATCAGCCGGACCGGGGCGGCGTCAACAACGGCGGTGAGATCACGGCCATCGTGCGTCCGCAGGACGATCCGCAGGCGGAACTCGGCATCTTTCCCGGCCGGCTGGAGATCGATTTCCCCGGACACAGCGTCATCGTCGAGAATACGCACCCGATGTTCGATTTCGTCTTTACTCGTGTCTGGTACAATGGCCGGGACGTCACCAACAACATCGTGGATGTCTATGTAGACATCAATGCGGCCGACAATGTCGTGCAGGCCTATATCACGCTCTACAAAGCGCACTGGTTCGGCTCGGACGAAGTCGCCACCATCAATATCGCCTGAGGCTGAAAACATCATGAAAAACAGACAAAATTCGCGATTTGCGCAGGGTCTCCGTTTGATCGTCGTCGGGTTTCTGGCGGCGCTGATCGCCCTGCCGCTTTCGGGCGTGGACGCCCAGCGGCGCGGCGGGGGCGGCGGATCGTTCGGAGGCGGGCGCTCCTTCGGCGGAGGAGGCAGTTCGTTCGGCGGCGGACGCTCGGGAGGCAGCTCCTTCGGAGGCTCGCGGTCCTCCAGCGGCGGAGGCTCCTTCGGCGGAGGCGGGGCGTTCGGAGGCGGACGTTCCAGCAGCAGCTTCGGAGGAGGCTCGGCCAGCCGTTCCAGCAGCGGCGGCTCCTTCGGACGCAGCGGTTCGTTCGGCTCCCAGAGCTATACCCGCTCCTCCGGCGGCTATCCCTCGACCTACTCTTATGGCGGCAGATCCTACCCTACGCGCTACGGCGGCGGCTATTCGGGCTACAGCTACTACTGGGGTTCCCCGATGTGGTACTACTACACGCCGTTCCATCCCGCGTTTTACTACAACGCGCCCTACTACGACAACGGCTACATGGTGCCGGGCGGTTTTAGCTTCTTCCATGCGATCCTGTCGCTCCTCTTTTTCGCATTCATCCTCTGGGTGATCGTGAGACTGTTCTCCGGCAGGCGCAAAGGGGTCCGCTACACCACCTACAACTAGGTTTTGCTGCGGACCTCGGCCCGCGTGTAAGAAAGGGATGGATCTTGTTCGGCAAACCGGTACAGAACAATGGGGCTTCTCCGCCCCGCAAGGCAGCGGCGGATGTCGCGCAGATCGAGGGCGGCGGACTGGTGCAGGTGATCGTGACCGAACTCCGCCCGATCGCCTTCTCCCTGTTTTTGAACGATACGGAGGTTCCGCAGATCGATGTCGACAGTCTGTCGATTTCGATCGAGGTTCCTGCCGACGGCACGTCCACTCCGACCGTGCGGGCGACCCTCTACCGTTACGTGACCACGGTTACGGGCAGCAAAACGCAGCAGCATACGGAGCTGTTCCCGTGCACCATCGAGGTCGTCGCGCTCGGCCGCCG
>JAYTGR010000486.1:0-1628 GCA_043733205.1 Chthonomonadaceae bacterium | reverse complement strand
TCTACCACTCCCTGCACATCAGCAAAGCGCAGGAGGCGATGTGGCAGCGCTGCGACTATATCGCCATCTACCTGCTCATTGCCGGCACGTACACTCCGGTCTGTCTGCTCTGCCTGCCCGATCCTATGCGCCGCAGCATGCTGCTCGCGGTCTATGGCATCGCTGTAGTCGGGATCGCTCTGACGCTGCTCTGGAAAGGGAAGCCCCACTGGATCCGCCTTGTGCTGTATGCGGTCATGGGCTGGCTGGCCGTGCTGATCCTGCCCTATCTGCACGCCAACTTCCCGGTCGTCGTCAACTGGATGGTGGCAGGCGGGCTCGTCTACACGGGCGGCGTCGTCTTCTACGCCACCGAACGCCCCCGGATCTGGCCCGGCAAAGTGGAAGGCCATGAGATCTGGCACCTCTTCGTCATGGGCGGCAGCATCTGTCACTTCATCATGATGCTCGTCCTGCTCCGCACCGCTCCTCTCCTTTAAACTTTCGGTAAGAGCCAATTATGAGGCATTGTTCCTGCCCCTTCTTAATCTAAAGAAGGGGCAGGGATTTTGAGGGATGGTCAGGCGAGGAGGTCTTTGACGGGGGCGCCCTTCTCGGTGATGGAGATCGGACGGCCGACCGGCGTCATGAAGCTCTTGGAAGGGTTCATGCCCAGACAGGTGGAGATCGTTGCGAACAGGTCGGGAACGATGACCTGCTTGTCGACGACCTTGGTGCCGTCGGCATCGGTCTGGCCGTAAGCCTGGCCGCCGCGCACGCCGCCGCCCGCCATCACCGCGCTCCACGCGCCGGGGAAGTGATCGCGGCCTTCGTTGGCATTGATCTTAGGCGTCCGTCCGAACTCGCCCATCCAGAGGATCAGCGTGCTGTCGAGCAGATTGCGCGCTTCCAGATCCTTGATGAGCGTCGCCATCGCGGGGTCGTAGGTGTTCATCTGCTTGGTCACGCGGTTGAAGTTGTCGTTGTGGGTGTCCCAGCCGTCCAGAACGACCTCGACGAACTTCACGCCCGATTCGACCAGCCGGCGGGCCATCAGGCAGCCCCGGCCGAAGTTGGTGTCGCCATAAGCGGTCTTCACCGCTTCCGGTTCGTCGGCGATGTCGAACGCTTTGAGGCGCGGCGAGCGCATCATGCGGACAGCCTTGCCGTAGACCGCATCGCGGCCCTTCACCTTGCTGTCGCCGGTCTCTGCGGCGAAATCGTTTTCCAGCATCCCCAGCGCGTTCTGCCGCATATCGAAACGGGTCATGTTGATGCCGGGCGCATAGGCCACGTTGGCCGGCGGCTGACCGGGCTGCTGGATCACCAGCGGGCCGTACTGCACTCCCAGGAAGCCGGCGCTGAGGCTCGGCCCGCTGATGCTGACGAACGAGGGCAGATCGAAGTTCGGATCGCCCAGCTCTTCGCTTACCCAGCCGCCGAGGGAGGGATGCGTGATCGTCGGGTTCGGCGAGTAGCCCGTATGCATCAGGTACTGCGCCCGCTGATGATTGCCCTCTTTGCTGGACATACCGCGCACGATCGCCAGATGGTTCGCCACATCCGCGATCTGCGGCATGTGCTCGCTGATCTCGACGCCGCTGGCGCGCGTCTTGATCGATTTGAGCGGCCCTCCCGTCACAGCGCCC
>JAYTGR010000485.1:0-1628 GCA_043733205.1 Chthonomonadaceae bacterium | reverse complement strand
GGAAAAATCGCAGGAAGTCAAAGGTGTTCTCCCGTCCCTGGCTGACCTGTCCTAATGTTTGGTACGTCTTCAAGACTTTTTTCCATCCCGAACCACGGCGTATAGGCTCTCTTCCAGCCGGGACAGCACGACCTCGCCGCGCCAGTCTTCCGCTTTACGCAGGGCGTTGACGGAAAGGCGGCTCCAGGCCCCTGGCGTCCGCAGAGCGGCTTGGATGCGCTTGGCGTAGGCGTCCGCCGTCAATTCATCCACCAGCAGGCCGTCTTCTCCATCCTTGATGATCTCTGCGGGGCCGGTCGAGCCTCGGTAACAGACAACCGGTGTGCCGACCGACATGGCTTCGACGATGGTGCGGCCGTAAGCTTCATACCCTGAGCAGGAGATCAAAATGTCCGCCTCCCGCAGATGCTCCCAGACCTGGGCATGAGGCAGCTTGCCCTCCAGGCAGAGCGCGTTCGCGAGACCGTTCGCCTTGATATAGGCTTTCAGATCGGCACGTCCCGGCCCGTCGCCTAAAATAATGCCCTCAGCGGGGATGCCCGCATCGCGCAGGCGTTTCACCATCTCGCAAAAGATGCCCGCGTTCTTGTTCGGCACCAGATGCGCGGCCAGCAGGAGGCGCAACGGCCGGGAAGCGTCCGGCCCCTTGCGCGGCGTTGGGTCATCACGATAAGGCGACTCGACAATCACCGGCGTCGTCACCGCCTGAGCCTGGGAAACTTCTGCCCGCAAGGAAGCCGCGCGTGTGTCTGTGGCGCAGATCAACAGGGAAGCGCTCTGAAGCGTTCGTTCCCACCCGCGTTTGGCACTGGGCAGTACCAGCCCCCGTAGACTGACGCCATACCGGGGCAGGCCGGTTCCCTGCGGCTGCGAGAAGTCTGCCGGCCACTCCGTGAACAGCGGCCCGATGACCAGCGGCTTCCCGGACGTCCGTGGTGGGTAGGGACAGCCCTCACCGTATGGGTGCATTCGCCAGACGAGATCAAATTGCGTGGTCCATTCCAGTTCCTTCATCCACCGCTCGGCCCGCCAGGAATACTCCCAGGGGGCCAGCGAGTTGGCCGGGACCCGATGCCGCTCCGTCTTGATGTGCAGGTTTGGGCTGCACTTCCTAATTGGAGCCGAATTGGCATAAGCGTAGACCTGGTGCCCGCGCTCCGCCAGGCCGTTGAGGAGGGAGAAGCAGATCAGTCCGTCTCCGTGCGCCTCGTAATTTGTCAGGCACTCGGAAGCGCGGTGGACGAAGATCGTCAATTTTCTGGTATCAGTCATAAAATTGGACTTACTTTGAGACTAATAGCAGCGATCTTACCCAAGGTCGCGAGCGCGTTCCGGCGGTGCGTGGGCGTGATGGTCTTGCGCCACGCGGACTGGGACAGCATGGCCGCGTTCCAAGGCAGGGTCGTCAAGTAGATCGCGCGCAGCAGGAGCATCGGCGCTAGCCCGTAATGCTTACGGAAAAAGGCGATCCGGGTCCGGTACATTTCGACACGCATCTTGTCTGGGCCGGTCGCGGCTGGCTTCTGGGACTGGCCGCCGAAGTGGGTCAGGACGGCGGCGGGGCAGTAGCCGACCTGCCAGCCTGCCCGGCGGGCGCGGAAGCACCAGTCCACTTCCTCGGTGTTGGC
>JAYTGR010000484.1:0-1629 GCA_043733205.1 Chthonomonadaceae bacterium | reverse complement strand
GGCCAGCAGACTGCCCGCCAGGACGACCGACAGGCCCACAATTGAAAAGATCCAGACTTTGCTGGACCGCATGACTCTCCCATGATTTGCTTGCATCTTGGCTCTCCTTAGGGGTGACAGAAGCGGTATCCTAACTCGTTTCAGGCAGCAGGCAGCGGCAGTTCGGCAAAATGCACGACGGAATCCTGCACGGCAAAGCTGTTTCCATAGGTAGAAATTTGGACACCCATGCGGGAATTTCCTGTCCTGGTTTCAGTTCGGCGATAATAAACACGAACCTTCCTGGCAGAAGTTCGCCGCCCTGGGATGAACAGACTGGTATTCGTCCCTTCCTTCGCTGGAGTCCGCAGCCTTCGGGCGAGTACCGCATCGAGACTATGCGGGATGTCTCCGAAGAAAGTCGATCTGTGTGTTTTACGCAGTCGGGAAAGAGAGTCTCCGCATGCCGGCAGGCAGCCTGCACCGTTTCGATGCTTCGAGGAGGAATGCTCTCCTGTTTTCCCGAAACCCACCACAGCAGCAATGGGAGCGCAGAAGCGCTGCCCCCTGCCCCCCAATGGAAACGTGGGAGATAGAACCGTGCGAGGAGGATCGATGAAGAGACGACTGGAAATGCCGGCCCTCTGGCTGCTGTTGGTGATGGCCTGCACACAGGCACGGGCGCAGGCGAACGATCCAAATCATATCCGCGATGTCATCTACACCCATAAGGTCGGGGTGGCGCTGACGATGGATGTGTTCAAACCGGTCAAGCCGAACGGGATCGGCGTGATCTGGATGGTCAGCGGCGGCTGGGTCTCCACGCACGAAGGCATCAATCCGGGACTGGCGCAGTTCTTTACCAGCCGGGGCGACACGGTGTTCGAGGTCGTGCATGGCAGTCAGCCGAAATTTACCGTTCCCGAGATCGTGCAGGATATTCATCGCGCGGTGCGGTTCATCCGTTACCACGCGGCGGAGTACGGCGTCGATCCCAATCGTCTCGGCATCTCCGGGGCCAGCGCGGGCGGGCATCTCTCCCTGATGATGGGCGCTTACGGAACGGACGGTCCGCGCGGCTCCACGGATCCGGTGAATCGGGTCAGCAGCGCGGTGCAGGCTGTCGCCTGCTTCTTCCCGCCCACCGACTTTCTGAACTACGGCAGGGAGGGCGCGAGCGCGATGAAGATCGACACGCTCAAAGGCTACTGGCCCGCCTTCGGGCTGAACGACAAGACCACTCCAGAGGAGGCGGAGAAGATTGCCCGTGTCATCTCGCCGATCTATGGCGTGAGCGATAAGATGCCGCCCACTCTCATTATTCATGGCGATGCCGACCCGCTCGTGCCCATCCAGCAGTCTCAGCGCTTCATGGCGAAACTGGAAGAGCTGAAGATCCCCCACCAGCTGGAAGTGCGGCCGGGCAAAGGCCACGGCTGGGTCGGTCTGGAGAAAGACATCCCGCTGCTCGCAGACTGGTTCGACAAGTATCTCGCCAAACCCGTCAAGTGAGCGGTTTTGAACAATTTCAACGGCGAATCGGAGGTGTCCGCAGCGATGGATAGACGCGATTTTTTGACAGCGGCAGGGCTGACCCTGGCCGCTCCCGCCATGGCGATGGAAGGCCAGGCGCGCAAATACCGGGTCGGC
>JAYTGR010000483.1:0-1630 GCA_043733205.1 Chthonomonadaceae bacterium | reverse complement strand
TGCGGCGGTGTCTTTGAAGGAGTGCGCGGGCACCACGCGATCGTCGTGGTCGGAGGTCGTCACCAGGATCGCAGGATATTTCCCGCCCTCCCGGACGTTGTGCAGCGGAGAGTAGCGCAGCAGGTAACGGAACTGCGTCTCGTCGTCGCTGGAGCCGTAGAGCAGCGTCGGATTCCCGGCTCCCGCTTCAGCCCTTTTTTGTACGTGACGAACATCGGAATGCGTGTGCCGTCCCTGCTCCTGTAGAAGACCTCTTTCGACTCGTAGTCGGCAGAGCGGAAGCCGGGAATCTCCGGTGCGCGAAACAGAGTGGTCTTGTGCGTGGGAATATCGTAGCGATAGATGGTCGGTGGGGTGTTGAAGGCCGAGAAGACATAGAAGACGGAAGTGTCTTCTTTCTGACCTCCGAAGCCGGCGGCCGTTCCGGGGCCGGGCAGCGCGATCTCGTTCTCCAGCCTGCCCTGCCGGTCGTAGACAGCGGCATGGGTCGTGACATCCTTCAGCGAGGTGACGATGAGTTTGCCGCCGACCGCAGAGAGACTGTCTATCGGCTCTTTGCGCTCCGGCAGGATCGTCTTTCACTCTTTTTCGTCCGGATGGAGCGGGTCGAACAGAACCACCTTCTGGTTGGGGGCATTCTCATTGGTGGAGATCAGGAACTTGTCGCCCTCATTGTCCACGACGTTGAAGCTGCTGTCGGTGATCTCTTTGACGATCGGTGTAAAGCTCTTGTCTGCCTTGCTCTCGTCCCGAAAGGAGAGCCCGTTGCCGAGTTTGGCGTTGTCGCTGATGGAGAGGATGGCGAAGCGTTCGTCTTCGGTGGCGCTTATGCCCACGAAAGAGGAGGGGTGCACTGTATCTTCATAGACAAGGGCGTCCTGGGCCTGCGCCGTTCCGAGTTTGTGGTAGTAGACTTTCTGGTTCTCGTTTTTGCCGGTAAGCTGCGCCTGGGCGGGAGGCGTGGGGTAACGGCTGTATGTAGAAGCCGTCGCCGCGCCAGGAGCCACCGGAAAACTTCACCCACGAGAGCGTATCCGGCAGGATTCGATGTGTGGCGATCTCGATGACATGCAGCTCCACCCAGTCGGAGCCGGGAATGGCGGTGCGGCCATAGACGGCTCGTAGCCAGCACCATCTTACGTTTTCATCATCAGTATGCTCATCGGCAATCCACCCTTCGGACTGCTTTCTGTAGGAATGGCGATCCTCTAGTTTCCGGTAAATTCATGTAGATATAGAACTGCTTGTGGCCGAGTTGGGGTCGCCGAGGAGCAACATCAAAGCCTCGTTTCCGTAGATCATGGTGACGAAACCCAATCATAGAGGAGAACTCTGATGTCACCTATCCTCTACGGATTGTGCAGCCGCTTGTTCCAGATACTCGCCCCGGCCGGTGTCGGAACCAACCTCGGACTGTACCAGCTTTTCTTTGCCTTACTCTCCGACCGCTTCCTCCAAAGCAGAGGAGCGCTCTTTCCTGCTCTCGACGACACCGGCCTCTCCCCCGACGCCGTTCGGCGCAGTGGGGTGGCGCTCGCCTATGGAAAGTGGAGCATAAAGGATCTGATCGCCGCCTGGAGAAAATGTGTGCTTGCGGAAGGACGCTTCCGGCCCCATTCCTATGAAGGCT
>JAYTGR010000482.1:0-1631 GCA_043733205.1 Chthonomonadaceae bacterium | reverse complement strand
CGCAGGTGCGGCGGGCGCGCCGGTCGTATAAGCGTAAGCAAAGCTGTTCTCGGCTTTGCGTTCAGGCGCTGCGGGAGCGTCGCCAAAGCCGAGCGCCGTCAGCATGGCGGTAAAGCGATTCCGTACCGTCGGATAAGAGATTCCCAGCTCCTTCTCCACGCGGCTCAGATTGCCCTCACAGCGCAGAAATGTCTCCAGGAACGCCAGATGCTCGGCAGGCAGGCTGCAAAACCGGCATGGATCGAACTGTCCGGCAATACGCGTACGGCAGCGCCCGCATGTCAGCTCCGACACATGCAGGCCTGCCTCGCACACCGGACAGCGGGTCAAATTTTTTGCCATCGTTCCACCTCCTGCTTCTACAATAGGCTTACGGAAATGAAAAGTCAATAGTTTCGGGGATAATTGTTGATTTTTTACGAGGTGAGGTTGAGTTTTTCTTACTTTAGAGTTTCAGGCCAGGAGCGGAGGAAGGAATGGGAGCGGGCGAACTGGCGGAGGGCGGCGCAGCGGCGGGCGTATTCGGGGGAGGCAGCAGAGCCTCTTCGGCTTTGGCTTCCGGGAAGGCGGGGTCGTACTGCAGGGCGATGTCCAGTGTACGGCGCGCGGCGTCGATCTGACCGGCCTTCCGATAGGCCGCCGCCAGGTGATAGTAGTACTCTTTCGCAATATAGCCCGGCTGTCCGGACGGCATATCGTGAACAGCCTGATTGAGCGTGGTTACCGCGCCCGCATAGTCGCCCTTCTTGTAGAGCAGCCAGCCGAAGCTGTCTTCTATCATGGGGCGCGATGCGTCGGAAAGGGGATTTTCCCCGAACGGTTTGAGAGACTGCAGCGCCTGACGCAGCAGCTTTTCCGCCTCCTCCAGATTCTGGTCGTTGTCGGCGAGCAGATAGCCTGCCGCATTCTGCAGGTCGGCATTTTGAGGATCCAGGCTGAGAGCGATGCGGGCAGAGGCGATGGCCTTCGTCTGAGGATGCGCGGGTTCGGCGAGCGCTTGATCCTGAGAAAGGCTGGCATAGAGCAGGGCGCGCTGTGCGTCTGTGGCCTTCTTGGAATTGTCCAGACCGCGCTGGGCATACTCCGCCGCCAGCGCCGCCTGATCGGCCTCCGCGCAGACAGTGCTGATATCGGCATAGGCAAGAGGCTGGCCGGGGTTTGCGCGCAGGAACGCTTCGAAAAAGCTTCGCGCCCCCGCCGTATCCTTCTTCGCCAGAGCCGCAGATCCCGAACGCAGGATCTTTGCGTTGCCCAGTTCCTTGACGCGCATAAAAAAGAACCAGACGAAAAAGACGGCCAGACTGCAGAGGAGCAATAAGGTGGACAGAGGGAAGCGGCGAACGAGAGGGGGCGAATTCTCACCAGATGGGTTCATAAAGGGTTCGTTCTCCGGGCTATCCGAGATAGCGCATCAGCTCTTCGCGGGTCGCGCTGCCCGTCAGCAGGAAAAAAATCGCTTCCAGACTCAGGGGCGGCGCGCCTTCCTCTGTCAGGGGCTCGATATGCGCGCGCAGTTCTGCGACCGTGCCCTGTGCGATCAGCCGGCCCTTGTTGACGATGGCGACGCGGTCGCACAGCTTTTCGGCGATGCCGAGATTGTGTGTCGAGATGAAGACCGTCGTGCCGCGCCG
>JAYTGR010000481.1:0-1632 GCA_043733205.1 Chthonomonadaceae bacterium | reverse complement strand
TCGATTCGACGCTCCAGTCGCTGGCCTCCGCCATCGAACCGGTCATGATCGTTCTGCTCGGTTTCTGCGTCGGGTTTATCGTCATCGCGATGTTCATGCCGCTCCTCAGCGTCATCAGCAACCTCTCCGGCGGCGGTGAGGACGATGCTAATAAAAAGGCCGGGTCCGAGTAGCGAACCCAACTCCCGCCTCCCCTACCCCTCCTTCGTAAGGAGGGGCCAGGGCCAGGGCCAGGGTAGGGTTCCGGGTATCGGCAATTTTTATGATAAAGATGAAAAACCCTCTATGAGCGCACCTGTCTGGTTCTGGACGATCACGACGTTTCTCCTCGGTATCACCATCGGAAGCTATCTGAATGTGGTGATCTACCGCCTGCCGTTAGGCATTTCGACAGCCGATCCGCAGTGGTCGTTCTGTCCGAACTGCCGTACGCGTCTTACTTTTCTCGATCTGTTCCCCCTGTTCAGTTTCCTTTTGCTCGGCCGAAAATGCCGCACCTGCAAAAAGCCCATCTCGTGGCGCTACTTTACGATCGAACTGCTGACAGGCGTGCTGTTCGCCGCGCTCTTCCTGCGTTTTCAGGCCGATGCCGCGACGGCGGTCGCGCTGATACTGTTCGCCGCCCTGCTGGTCCCCATCTACTTCATCGACCTTGCCACCTTTAGCATCCCCGACTCGCTGAATCTGCTGGTTTTCTTTGTCGCGGTCGGCCGCGATCTCTGGGGGCTGTTTCGGCATGAGACAGGCTATGAACTGCTCTGGGGATGGCTGCCGCGCTCGATTGCCGGTGCGGTAATCGGCGTCCTGATCTTCGGGGCGATTCGCCTGGCTGGCTGGCTGTGGAAGCGGCAGGAGGCGATGGGCCTCGGGGATGTCCTTCTGGCGCGCGGCATGGGCGCGATGCTGGCCCTGTTGGTGCCGGCAGGGGCGAGCATCCTGCGCCTCGTCCCAATATGGATTTTGCTCGCCTGCCTTTCGGGCCTGATCGTCGGCCCCGCACTGATTTTTTTCCGCCGCCGCACACAAATCGAGCCTGTTTCCAAGGAAACGGACAGAGGAAATCCCGAGGCGACAGGCGAAGAAATAGAGATGGAGAAGTCGTCTTTGGGGCGGGAACTTCAGGACATCGGTTACTGCCTGATTTTGGGGGATGCGTGGGAATATGTACGGTCTCTCCTGCCCCACGATCGGTCTCAGCAGCCTGTGCCCGCAGTGGCCGAGCCGGAAGACGACTGGGAACCGGCGCCCAGCGCCATTCCATTCGGCCCATTTCTGGTTGTCGGTTTTTTGGCGACGGTCTTCCTGGGGGAGTTCCTGACCTGGCACTATCTCGCCGTCGCATTCCCGAAACCGCCGATGCCGCCTTACTGAGAACAGACATAATTTCGTTACCGGAACATACCCCGTCGGGCCGTCGTCAAATGAGACGGTTCGGCGTGTTTTACATCGCGGTCCGCGCAGAGAGACAGGAAGGGACGTTATGAGAGAGAAATGCACTGCCCAACGGGGCTTTACTCTGATCGAGCTGCTCGTCGTCATCGCAATCATCGCGATCCTCGCTGCGATTCTCTTCCCGGCCTTCAATGCCGTCCGCGAGAAAACACGCCAAACCACCTGCATGAGCCAGATGCA